>JAZDPB010000015.1:0-4993 GCA_043797985.1 Chloroflexota bacterium | reverse complement strand
CTTCGTTTTACCTACGTGGTTGAAGGTCTGGTGGCAGGAGTTTAGCACCAGCGCTGAATTGTATCTGGGCGCAGTTAGAGAAGGAGGTCAAATCATTGGCATTGCTCCACTTAAGTTGAGCGACGGGAAGGCGTCTTTTGTCGGTAGTGACAATGTATGTGATTATCTTGATTTTGTTATTGTCCCCGAAAGGGAGAGCGACTTCTTCGGTGTCCTGCTCGACGATTTGAGGGACAAGCATATTAATCAACTAGACCTGGGACTTTTACGACCCGATTCTAAAGTACTCACCCACCTTGTAGGAATCGCTCAGAACCGGGCATACGAGGTTCTCCGTACTCAAGAGGATGTTTCTGTAGAGATGGACTTACCCAATACCTGGGAGGAATATCTGGCGATGCTGGATGGGAAGCAACGCCACGAAGTGAGACGCAAACTGAGGAAACTAGCGCAAGCAGGCAAGGCGGATTACCACACTATCAAGGATAGCGCTGCCGCCAGCAAGGCTATGGACACTTTTCTAAAGATGTTCTCCGAGAGCCGGAGGGACAAAGCAACCTTCCTGACCACACAGATGGAATCGTTCTTCCGGTCACTGGCAGACGCTATGGCCAAGATTGGGCTGCTAAGGCTCGGCGTTCTTGAGCTGGATTCGATACCAGTAGCCATGATTTTATATTTCGATTATAATAATTGTGTATATCTCTATAATAGTGGTTACGTTCCCCAATACGACTCATTAAGCGCGGGGCTACTTTGTAAGGTGCTCAGCATCCAGGCGAGCATCCAAGAAGGAAAGAAAAGGTTCGACTTTCTCAAAGGAAATGAAACCTACAAGTACCACCTGGGCGGGAGAGAAGTCCCCTTGTCCCGCTGCCTCCTAAATATTAAGTAGTATTAGTTAGGTCCGCTTAGCAACCCATCCCCCTGTCCCCCTTCCCTTGATAAGGGAAGGGGGAGTGTAAGTAAGAGAGGGGCTTCCGCCCCTCTCTTTAATCTCTTCCCTCTCCCTTTTATAAGGGGAGAGGGATAAAGGGTGAGGAGTCAGTAAACAATGTTAGCGAGGAGAGAACTCGTATGCCAGCTAGTAAGCTAAAAATAGCTATGCTCAGCGTGCACAGTTGCCCCCTGGGCAACCTGGGAGCAAAAGATACCGGTGGTATGAGCGTCTACATCAGGGAGCTGGCTTGTGAACTAGGTAAGCAGGGACATCTGGTAGATGTTTACACCCGCGTTCATGACCCAAAAGACAGACAAACTTATTACCTTGGTCAGAATGCTCGACTTATACACCTCCGAGCTGGTGAAGAGGAAATAGATAAGTTAGCTGTATATCCCCACCTCCCCGACTTTGCCTGCAATGTGGAGAACTTCAGGAAGGATAACGACATCCACTATGACTTAATATTTAGCCACTATTGGCTTTCTGGATGGGCTGGGAAATATCTACAGCTGTGGTGGGATGTTCCTCATATTACTATGTTCCACACGCTAGGTGCGGTCAAAAACACCTTCGGTATTGGAGAAGAGGAGACCGAACTTCGTATCGAGACTGAGAGGGATTTGGCTCGAGATTGCCATCATATTATCACCGCTACAGAGAAAGAAAAGGCGAATCTCATTCTGCACTACGGTGCTTCACCAGATAGAATTAGTGTAATCCCTTGTGGGATGAACCTAGAGCTTTTCCAGCCTGTAGACAAAGAGACGGCAAGAAGGCAATTGGGCTTTACGGACGATAAGATTATCCTGTTTGTGGGCAGGATTGACCCGTTAAAGGGAATAAACCAGCTACTAACGGCTATGACCTACCTGTCAGGCAATCGAAACCCAAGGCTGCTAATAGTCGGTGGCGATGAGCATAGCCAACATGAAATAGAGCAGCTACAGAAGCTGTCCTGCGACCTCCAGGTGCAGGATTCAGTCACCTTTCTCGGAATGGTAAAGCATGAGCAAATGCCTTATTTTTATAGCGCCGCCGATGTTTGCGTGCTTCCCTCTTACTACGAAAGTTTTGGTTTGGTAGCCCTAGAATCCCTGGCTTGTGGCACGCCAGTAGTAGCGACTAATGTGGGTGACCTCAAAAGTGTTATCCTGCAGGGAGAGACCGGCTACGTGGTAATGGATAATACTCCACATCGTCTTGCCGATAAGATATCTTTGCTGCTCTCAAAGCCAAGTCCCAGTGGAAATGCCGCTCTCTCAATTCGGGCATCGATAAGCGAATTCAGCTGGCCCAATGTCGCCGAGACGATTATCAGGGAATGTCGCCTGGTAATGGATAGTTATTCTGCCTAGCACGTCCTAGTTTATTGCTTTTTCGATTATACAATTTCTATTTGGTATCTTTATCTTGGGGTCAAGGAGGCTTAACAATAATGAGTGAGCAGGTGCAGGCGATGGTGGTCGCGCCACATCCAGACGATGCGGAATTTGGTGTTGCTGGAACAGTGGCTCGCTGGACACGTGAAGGGAAGGATGTTGTTTACGTGGTGTGCACTAACGGTGATAAGGGCACCAGCGATGTCAATTTGAAGCCGGAAAAGCTAGCGAGAATCCGGGAGCAGGAACAACGGGCAGCGGCTAAGGTGCTGGGTGTCAGAGAGGTCGTATTCCTGCACTATGAAGACCAAGGTCTGGAAGATACACCTGAGTTCAGAAAAAACATCGTGCGCATGATAAGAATGTACCGACCGGAGACGGTCGTCACTGCCGACCCGTACCGGCGCTACATTTGGCACCGGGACCATCGGATTACCGGCCGGGTAGTACTGGATGCTATTTTCCCCTATGCCCGGGATGTTCATGCCTACCCCGACCTGATAGAGCAGGGTCTTCAACCCCATAAAGTAAAAGAGATATTGCTCTGGGGTTCCGAGGAGCCAAACTATCGCTCTAACATCACCGATACCTTCGCTCTCAAATTTGCCGCTCTGCGTTGTCATAAGAGCCAGGTAGGAAATACTCCACCTGCTGAACTAGAAGAACGGCTGAGGGAACGGCATAAGCTCCTGGCTGAGGGAGAGGATTTCGAACTGGCTGAAGCTTTCTATCGGATAGAGATACTGCGGTAATTAGCTTAATTATTAGGGCGAAAGCCAGAGTACATTCCCGCAAAGGGCCGGATTACGGGGGCGGGAGGAAAAGACAGCAAACTCCTCTTTCTCTTTCCTTAACACTGTAGAATCACCGTGGCCAGGGTATATTTGAGTATCGTCGGGCAAAACAAAGAGCTTTTCGGTTATGGATTGGACAATCCGGCTGAAATGGGCAGGTGACCTTGTCATGCCTGGTCCCCCGGGGAAAAGAGTATCCCCCGAAAGCAGGTATTTACCAGACTTATAGCACAAGCTACCGGGTGTATGACCCGGCGTATGAAGGACTTCAAATTTGAGTTTGCCAAATGAGACCATATCACCGTCACTGAGCAGTATGTCCGGCGGTGAAGGCAGATTGCTTGAGTCTAAAGCATGAACAGCTACCGGAACTTTCAAATTAGAGCGTAATTCAGTGAAAGCGCCCAGATGGTCCATATGGTTGTGGGTCAGAAGTATGTATTTCGGGTTGGTACCCTTCAATCCGTCCATAATTGTGTCTGCCTCCGCAGGAGTATCTATCAACACGCTATCATGCGTTTTCTGACAGACTACAATGTAGGCGTTAGTTTCGTAGGGACCCAACGTAAGCCTCTCGATTTGGAGAGCATCATCCTTGGCTATTATCACCATCTTTCTTCACCTCTTATTATTAAGCACTAAGTGAACTATACCTTCCTTTTGGTTTTATTATATCACGCTAACCGGAACAATCGCACCAGCACCTATATTGGCGCTATTTGGTTGTTATATCCATCATTGCGAGCCCTTCGCTTCGTGTCATTCTGAGCTTAGTGAAGAATCTCACAGCGCTCAGGACAGGCTCCGCGAAGCAATCTCAAAGATTTATACGGATTGCTTCGCCTTCGGCTCGCAATGACGTTACCAATCCAAACCGAATAGTACCATATATTGTCTTCTTGAAGTCCAGTTTTCAAGAGAGTAGAATTAAATTAATGCGAAGAAATCTGTTCTTATACCTAGCACTGGCTTGTTTTGTCGGTCTTGTAGCCATATTCATTACCGATGGCTATATGGGCATCTACGATACCGTGTATATAACCGCCGGGGAACTAGAGCAGAAGATAGAGCCTGAATATTGGCTGCGCGAGGACGGGGTTTGGTCAACAGGGACTAACTGGGGCGAAAAGGTATCCTTCCGCTATGAATTGGATAACCGCCAGTTTTCAGGCTATAAGGCTGATATTGAAGTAGCAGTGTGGCACAGCCAGCAAAAACTACGTGATTTAATATCACAGCAAATATTAGTAGCTGCCTTTGATAAGGGGAGCATAGAGTGGGTAATGGATACCACCGAGCTTCTTCCGAGTGGCATCCCTCCTATCCCTCCAGAGCAATCTTATCCGTACAGGTGCACTGTAATCATAAAGAGGGGAGAGATAGAGCGAAAGATAATCGTGTATATCAATCAATCCGCCTATCCGTCTGAGTATCCAGCAAAACCGGTGCCAGCGCCGCCATCCACCAACCAGCCAAAGAGAGGGACAATCCCGGTAGGCGATGGAAGTGTGACTAGCCTAAGATATGTCACTTTTACTTGTGCCCTTGGCTGTGTCGGTCTACTGGCTTCGGCTAAGGGACTGCTGAGCACTACCCTGCCCCAGCCCTCGGCTGAGGAAGCACGCCAGCAATTAGGTGACCGTGTTCGTCAGGCGACGTGGTCGCCTGAGTTATTTGCCCATCTCGTCACACGCCTCAAGGCTTACTTCAACGGTCGTGAAGCAAGTTTTCCTGACGAGCTTGACCTATCGGGAGCTACTCCCTTTCAGTGCCGGGTGTGGGTGGTGACCCGGCTCATCCCGTATGGCGAGACGAGAACTTACCGCTGGGTGACTGAGCAGATTGGCAAGCCAAAAGCAATGCGGGCGGTGGGGCAG
>JAZDPB010000180.1:0-31327 GCA_043797985.1 Chloroflexota bacterium | reverse complement strand
CTGAAACTGCTCCCCAGGGATGCCAGCCACGTTTTTGAGTTTCGATACAACTCCTGGTTCGATAACGAAGTATTAAAGCTCCTGCGCCATTACAACGTTGGCTTCTGCATCTATGATATGCCCGGTTTCAGTACACCGGTGATAGCCACGTCGGATTTCGTCTATATCCACTTTCATGGCAGTCAGTGGCTTTATGGTGGCAGTTATTCTGATAAGGAGCTAGAGGACTGGGCACGGCGGATTGGAGCATTGAAGGCCAGCGCAGTCTATGCTTACTTTAATAACGATGCCGAAGAGTCCGCTATAAAGAATGCACTGATGCTGAAGGATTTGCTGGCTAATTTCGTGTTATAATTGGTAACGTCAAATATTCTAAACGATGCTTGGCAAAGTCTAATTTCGGGAGATAATGATGCACTTGAAAGAACCAACGAAAACTCTAGTCCAATGCGATTTCGATGGCACGATTACAGAAAAGGATGTGAGCTTCGTACTGCTGGATACTTTTGCTGACGGAGACTGGCGAAAGATGCTAAGAGAATATCACGAGGGTAAGATATCCGTCGGCTATTTTAATAGGACTGCTTTCGCCATGGTCAAAGCCAATAAACAAGCCTTGATAAAAGTCACCAAAAGTAAGATGAAAATACGACCTGGATTTCACGAAATGGTCGCCTGCTGCCGTAGAAAAGGCTTCCGTTTTGTCATCGTGAGTAATGGCCTGGATTTCTATATCGAGGAAATCTTGCGAGATAGCGGAGTGGGAGATATTGAGGTATTGGCAGCCAAAACACACTTCAACCCCGCAGGTCTAAAAGTCCAATATATCGGACCCGATGGAAGCCACCTGGATGAAGACTTCAAAGGGGCTTATGTCAATCTGTTCCTTAGCCAGGGCTATCGGATAATTTATGTAGGTAATGGCACTTCAGACTTCTCACCAGCAAGACGGTGTCATTACGTCTTTGCTACCGGTGACCTGCTGGCTAACTGTGAACGGGAAAAACTCCATTGCGTACCTTTTACCGACCTGAACGAAGTGGTTAAAGTCTTAGAGCATTTGTAATGAAAATAGTACTACATATATGCTGTGGGGTTTGCGCTACCAGTGTCGTCGAAAGATTAACTTCGGAGGGGAATGAGGTTCGCGGCTTATTCTATAATCCAAACATTCACCCTCGGGAAGAATACGAAAGAAGACTAGAAGTTGCTCATCAAGTAGCCAAGGAGTTAAATTTTCCCCTAGGAACGGGTCCCTATAATCCGGAGGATTGGTTCAAAGAAACCGCCTCACTGGAAAATGAGCCTGAGGGTGGCAAGAGGTGCGAGATTTGCTTCAGACTCAGGCTGGAAAAGACCTATCTCTATTTGCAGGACTACGGATGGGACGCCTTTACCACCACTTTAACCGTAAGCCCCACTAAATCGGCAGAGATGATAAATCGGGCAGGTCGGGAGATTGGCGGGGAGAGTTTTCTGGCAAGAGATTTCAAGAAGAAGGAAGGTTTCAAACGAGCTACTGAGCTAGCTCGAAAGTGGACTCTTTACCGGCAGGACTACTGTGGATGTATTTATAGCCTGAGAAAAGGCACCGAGAGATGAGAGCCTGGATTATCCAGAATTAAATTTCGATTGTCTCGCCCAGGTCGGGCAGGATGACATCTACGCCACTACCAGTCAAGTGCTCAATATAAAATTCGGGGTGTTCGCTGTGAACCGGAATGAGAACCTCCGGATTTATCTGGCGGGCAATATCAAGCAGGTCTGAACCACAGGCATGCCCTGAGGCATGCAACCCCTTCTCTTCATCAGGTATTTGCCACTGACCGTTATGTTCCACAGGAAGGCCTACACTCCTCAAACCAAAGTGCCTGAGCCAGTTGTGCAGACGCCGAAAATCAATTTCCTGTTCTTCGTCATGGGGTTCACTGGAGCTATAAACATAGACGCTGCCTGCTCCGGGGCAAATGCTGGGCAATTCGTTCAGGTCAAAGAAGCTAAAGCAAAGAATGAACTGGCGTTGGGCTGAACTTACATCATCAGCTAAAACTATCTTGCGGGCATACTCCTGACAGATATTCCGCAGCCATAAAGAGGGATACCTACTGGCAATGGTATCCTGGTAGATGACCAGATTATCATCCTCGGCAATATCGGGGATTTCCGGCCACAAAAGACGCATGGTCTTTAAGAGGTAGGCGTCTCGGGGTAATATTGCCAGCTTCCTACCTGTATCCCGGGCAATCTGCAGAAAAGTGAGCAGGCGGTCTATGTCTCTGGGTGAGAAATCGGCAATGACAAGACCATCAGATTCAGCGACCGCTTTTAGCCCGTTTTCATATACTTCATGCTCGGCAATATTTGCTTCACGCTGAACATTGGTGCCTTCCAGGATAAGCGTCCTGGGACGCAAGTGGCTTGCTTGCTCAATAAACCTTTTAGTCAGTTCAGTGCGTTTGCCGTGCAGCCGCAGGTCACCACTATAAACAACCCAACCTGAACTGGTTTCAATACCCCAGGCACAGGCACCAGGAATGGAGTGGTCTACTGGAAAGCAACGCAGGGTGAAACTACAGCCACTTTGACTGGCGAGAGGACACGAAATAAGCTCTTTTTGCTTGGTCTTTTTCTCCCAGAAACCTAAGCTCCAAAATTGCATTGCCTCAAGACTAAGGTCTTCTGGTTTTATATCGGCAAGACAAAATTGCCGCTGCTCCTTTGCCGCATTGCCGGCAACGCAGGCTATCTGTCTCCAACCGGTCGGAAAATCGCGTGTCGTCGGGCTGAAGTAGCACACCTGCTGGTCAAAATCCGATTTCCCTGAGTCCTGTATTGCTTTAGTAATGAATGCCGTTGCCGCAGTTGAATATATCGGTATATTGCCTTTCAGAAAGGAGATATGACCCGAATGGTCAAGGTGAGCATGGGAAAGCAGGACACCATCTACCTGTTCCAGCCTGCGATAAGTGGGAACATGCTGGAAACGCTGCCAGATACCCGAAGTCACCAGGTCATCGCGATAAAGCCCTTCCAGTGGTGGCAACAAACCCATTGACAAAGGGTCAAGCAACCCGGCACCACCGCGAGGTCTCAGGTATTCCTCATAAAACAGCTTGTGCCTTTTATAAGGAAAGCCAAAATCCAGAAGTAGTCTCCGCTCCCCATCCTCAAGGAGTATCTTATTGCCGCCAATTTCGTTAATACCACCATAGAACGATAATTTTACCATAGCTTACCTGACTATTTTACCCGACAAAAGGTGAAATACTTTTAATAGTGTTAGTCTAGCGGAATAACCGTTAAGTAGCAAGAGAAACAAAAAATAGTGCACCAAAGGCAAAGTGTGGTACTGTCTGGTCTGTTTGCTTTTGGTTGCTAAATTGGTTGCTAAAAAGGTAGGAAAACTCAAATGTCATTGCGCGTCCCGATTTCATCGGGACGTGGCAATCTCGTTATTGGCAAGACTGAGATTGCTTCGCTTCGCTCGCAATGACAGATGCAACAACCAAATGCAAATGGTACTATAGTGTCTTTACAACCATTTCCCGTTATCTACTCAGAATGGGATAAAAGTCACATACAAGGACTGCCTACACGCCTAAAATAGTTGTATTGGTTAGAGATTAGACCTCGGGCAAGGGAGGTGATATACATGACAATGTGGAAACTAAAGAGCTGCCCTCGCTGTAAGGGCGATATTTTTATTAATAAAGACCTGGATGGTCGTTGGTATCTGCAATGCCTTCAGTGCTCATATCTACGTGAGCTGAAAAGTCTGGACGAGTTTGAAGCGGAGCTGGCTCAAAAAGGGAAGGAACTGGCGAAGAGTGAAGAAAAGGCAATACAGTAGCTCTTTACCTCAGTGCTGGCTCTATGAATTTCAACTACCTAAGTTAAGGTTTTGCGTACCCGTGATGATGCTATAACCAGAGTAATTATTCCCATTGCTGCTAGAATGATGGTGTCCTGCCAGAGGTACTCCATGCCTACACCCTTGACGACAATACCGCGTACGATACGCAGATAATAGGTGAGTGGCAGTATCGCCGAGACCCACTGCGCTACTTTAGGCATCGAATCAATCGGAAAAACGAAACCGCTGAGGATAATACTGGGCAACAATATCAAAACACTTGCCTGCATCGCCTGGAACTGTGTCTGGGATATCGTAGAGATGAAGAGTCCGATTCCGAGAGAAAACATCAGGAAAAGGGAAGTCAGTGCTAAAAGCAGCAGCAGATTGCCCTGAATCGGCATATCGAATACCACAACCGCCGTGGTCAAAATCAGGATTACCTGGGTGTAGGCAATAATAATATAGGGAATTAGCTTGGCGACGATAAGCTCACCCCGCCTTAGAGGGGTTACGTTAAGCTGTTCGATGGTGCCATTCTCGCGCTCGCGGACGATAGCAAAAGCAGTTAGCATTACCGTAAGCATACTGAGAATCAGCCCGACAAGGCCGGGGAGGTAGAAGATTGAGCTCTGCATCGCCGGGTTGTACCAGACCCGCGGTTCGAGCGAGACCGGCAGTGCAATGTTACCCAACTGCTGCCGGCTCATCAGCTCGGCGCCCTTTGCCTGCACGATGAGGCTGGCATTAGCCAGCGCTTGTATGCCAGAGGTCGGCTCGGAGCCATCGGTAAAGAACTGTAGCTGTGCCGTTTCTCCACGGTTCAGGTGGCGGGAATAATCGGGGGGTATCACCAGCGCTACTCTGGCCTGGCCCGACTCGATGCGCTGTGAAATATCGTAATAATCAGTGGCATAGAATTTAACGGTGAAGAATTCCGTCTGACGGAAGCTCTCAATAAGCTCGCGGCTTTCCTGAGTATTATCGGCATCCCAGACCACCAGGGGAATATTTTTGACATCGGTGCTCAGGGCATAGCCGAAGAGACTCATCTCAATTATAGGAATGAGGACTATCATCGCCAGGGTACGCCGGTCACGCCTGAGCTGGATAAACTCTTTTACAATTATGCTGAAAATTCGTTGCCACATAGTCAGGCTCCTTTCTCACCATTACGGTCAGCTAAAGATGTCTCCCGTTCCTCATATTCTTCAACCAGAGAAATAAACACATCCTCCAGCGTAAAAGGTATCTGGCTTATTCTGGAAACGGTAATATTACCTTTTCCTAACAGTGTCTCAATTTCAGGAGAAGCGGTTTTAGCATTATCAACTCTTATGTGGATGGCGCTACCGAAAAGGCCGGCCTGACGGTAGCGGTCATCAACGGAGAGCACTCCCAGCGCACTGGCATAGTCGGAACAAATCACTTCGATGAGGTCGCCTCTGACCGGCTCCGATTTTAGTTGCTCTGGACTTCCCATGGCAATCAGCTTCCCCTTGTAAAACAGACCCAAGCGATGGCAGTGCTCTGCCTCATTCATATAGTGGGTTGTGACAAATACAGTAGTGCCCGTAGCGGCAAGCTCCTGTATCAGTTCCCAGAAGGAACGACGGGAAAGAGGGTCAACTCCGGCTGTTGGTTCATCCAGGATTATGACTTCCGGACGGTGAATAATAGTGCAACCCAGGGCGAGTCGCTGTTTCCAGCCTCCAGACAGTTCAGAGGGCATCATCTTCTTCTTATCCCGGAGTCCCGCCATCTCCAGCACCCAGCTTTTCTCTTCTTCCAGCTGCGAAGCCGAGAGCCCGTAGAGACCACTATACAGGTTGATATTTTCCTCCACGGTAAGGTCGGTAACAAGGGAAAACTTTTGCGACATATAACCCATCTTAGAGCGTAATGACTCCGTCCCGGTTGCTACGTCCTTCCCCAGCACCAGAACCTTCCCCGATGTCGGTGCCAGGAGTCCGGTAATCATACGGATAGTCGTTGTCTTTCCCGAGCCGTTCGGACCCAAGAGACCGAAGATTTCACCCTGCTTCACTTCAAAGGTCACCCGGTCAACAGCCGTGAAGTCACCGAATTTTCGCGTCAATTCCATGACTTCAATAGCTGGTCCCCCCTGCTCATTTCCAGCTAGTACGCCACCTACCGGACGGCTATTATAAGCCCTCTGACCGGATGTTTTGTATTCAAGCTCAGCAAGACGGATGACAAAAGCATCTTCCAGGCGGGGCGGTATCACTCTAATCTGCTCTAAAGCAATGCTATTCCGGTCAAGCAGGTTTCTTATTTCCACACTGTCTTTTTCCACATCAGTTACCATAACATGGACAGAATCGCCAAATAACTGTGGGGTGCCAGAGAAGGTCGCTTGTCTTAGGGTGGTTACTGCCCGGTGAGCTGGGCTCGCCCTGATTTCGAGTATTTCTCCAGCCAGCCCACTTTTCAAGGCTTCGGGAGTATCACAGGCAATGATTTTTCCACGGTGCATAAAGGCGACCCTGTTGAACCTTTCCGCTTCATCAAGGTACGGCGTCGATACCAGGACAGTGATACCCCGGGACAAGAAACCGGCAATTATTCTCCAGAAGTCGCGCCGTGAGACCGGGTCAACACCAGTGGTGGGTTCATCAAGAAAAACTACTTCCGGCTCGTGGATGAGACTACAGGCTAAGGCTAGCTTTTTTTGCATGCCCCCGGAGAGATGTTCAGCCAGCCGCTTTCGGAATGCATCCAATCGACAGAAACTTAACAACTCCTTCTTACGCCGTTCGCTCACGTCACCCGGAATATTGCGCAGTCTGGAGAAGAAGTCCAGATTCTCCTCAACAGTTAGCTTGGAATATAAATTGAAACGCTCTGACATATAGCCAATTTTTTTCTTGATACCGCCAGCCTCTTTTACTGTGTCCATACCAAGAATCCTGGCTTCGCCTGCGGAGGGGAGGGTAAGGGTGCAGAGCATACGGATAGACGTAGTCTTGCCGGCCCCGTCAGCACCAACCAGCCCGAAGAGCTCGCCTCGCTCGACATTCAGGTCAAGACCACCTACAGCAAGGACTGCCCCATATCTCTTCTGTAGACCCACTGCTTCGATAGCCCGAACATTCATGGCTTTAGACTATCCTTCAGAAACAGCCAGTAATTATACGGGCGTCCGCTGGCATGCCCGGCTTTAGCTCCCAATCAGGGTTGTCCAGCTTGATTTTAACAGCGAAAACCATCTTCTCCCGCTCTTCTTTAAGCTGGACATTTCTGGGAGTAAACTGCGCTTGAGGTGAGATGTAGGTTATCTCACCGGAGAAGTCTTTACCAGGATATGAGTCCACTGAGACAAGCGCTTTCTGTCCAAGCTTGACCAGTCCGATTTTGCTTTCGGGGATATAGGCAGTGAGAGTGACTTCGTCCAGCACAGATACCGTCAAGATAGTAGCACCCGCTCTGGCTATTTCTCCGACTTCGGCATATCGCGCTGTCACGACTCCGCTAACAGGAGAGTAAGAGCCCAGCTTACCAAGCTGCAAGTCGATAACCTTCAGAGAAGTCTCCGCCTGCTCCACCTGTATCTTGGCTATCTCCACCGCCTTCTCGGCTAACGCCACTGCCTGCGTAGCTGTCTGGTAAGCAATATATGCCTGTTCTACGGTGGCGTTTATCGCTTGAGGATTGTCTCTGATACTCAGAAGGTTATCCCGCAACGACCGGGCAGTCTCATAACGGAGCCGGGCAGTCTGCTCCTGGTACCAGTTCGGCAGGGTATATTCCATGATTTGTTTATAGTTCAACGCGGCAATATCCAGTTCCCCCTGGGCAGCAATAATCCTGGCTTCCAGTTCCAGAGGGTTCGCCAGTACATCCGTGGCATTCTTCCAGAGGTTTTTAGCGCCGTCAGCAGAAATCGTCGCCTGTTCACGGGAAATCATTGCTTGCTCAAGAGCGAGCTTAGCTATTTTCACCGCAGCTTCAGACTGCTCTTTCTGGGCAGAAAGAAGGGAGTCATCCAACTTGATAAGGTTTGCGCCGGCTTCAATCCTGTCGCCTTCATCAGCGGTAATCTCGACAATACGACCACCGACCTCCGGAGCAATGGCTACGCTGGTAGCCTCGATGAACCCCGAGGTTAAAATGTCCGGGGTAGCCTCCGAAGTTGTCGAACCAGCTAACCACCATATTCCGGCCGAGATAATTACTATCACAACCAGGATAATTACCGCCAACCTTATCCGTTTCATGCTTACCCTCCTTTGAGCGCCCGATGCCTGATCTTTTTACGTGTTACATGAGGGAAAAGACCTCTAGTTTGAGGAAATCTAGCTTTATGGCGCCCCTGGGGCGATTCGAACGCCCGACACACGGTTTAGGAAACCGCTGCTCTATCCTACTGAGCTACAGGGGCATATCTGGGAGCGACAATGAACAGAACGAACTTTCGAGTTAGATTCAATCTTCACAGTTCTAGCCGAAAAACATTGTAGCAATAAGAGACACACAGTGCAACAATAGCTAAAATTTCACACAGAATCG
Organism: Chloroflexota bacterium; assembly: GCA_043797985.1. GTDB lineage: Bacteria > Chloroflexota > Dehalococcoidia > Dehalococcoidales > UBA2162 > JAZDPB01. The sequence continues at coordinate 22,944 of JAZDPB010000180.1, read as the reverse complement.
AAAAGATACGAAAGCAGCAGTCTAAGTCTGCCGGGAGTGAATCATCGAGTATAGCAAACACCTACAATTATCAATGTAATTTCCTTAATTTAGGCAAGGTCACCTCGACTAACTTCCGTAGTTCGCTAGATTTAGATTTGTCGTTCTTTAATTTAGTTAACGTTGCTTCCATCCTTTCTCTCCTCTCCCTTCTATCTTGCTCAGCTAATGGGCCTCCACCGCTCTGCTCCTTGTATATACGGAGCAAAAACTCAGATACATCATTTAACGTATAGCCCAGTTCCATCCAGAAAACCAATTCCTTAACGAAATAGGCATAAGCCTGCTCTTTAAGAGCGCTTATTCTGGTAAGAAGGTGCTTTGAACTCAATATCGATTTATCCCCGTTGGAGGAATATCCCAGTCTCAATAACAGGTCGCTATCGGCGAGCAGACTATTGGGAATAATTCTACTCCCCATAAACTCTTCACCGTGTCCAGGTTTTACCCTGACCAGGGTAAATTCACGTTTAAGTGCTTCCTTTGCCTGCGCATCCTGTTCCCGGGGGCTCCTCCAGAGCTGTCCTTTGCCCGATAGCCGATTCCTCATCCGCCGGACGCCATATCGCCAGCGACGGTAGAGACTTATCATACTCCGGTTGGTAATTGGTCCCTGCATTAACCATAGGTCGCCGGAAAAAAGCATATCATCCGTGGGCAGGAAACCTCCGGACTTTTTCTCCCGTGTGTACGGACTACCCCCGGCTGAATAAAAGACGATTAGTTGGTCCGGGCTGTGCGTCAGCGTACTTTTCGGACATGCCAGAATCAGTAATTTGCCCGCTTCTCCGATTTCAATCGGTTCAATCAGGCTCGGAAAATCAACCCCGTCGATATTCGTTGCTCTGCTCCTATCGGCTTCGGGCAGATACGAAATATCATATTCACTAAGTTTAGACGGATTGAAGTTGCCCAGCCATCTCCGTTCATCTTGAGCTAACTCACCCTCGACAAAACTCCGAAAATTATGATGGACTAAAATCTTTGCTCTGGATTCACCGGCCAGCAGGTCGGCTAAGCCACAATGGTCAGAATGGCGATGAGTGATAATGATTCTTTCAATATCGGATGGATTGATGTTATTACCAGTCAGGAGAGACAATATCTCATCCCGATACTGCGAATCGCCAGTATCAATGAAGGTATGTTTTATTGCGTCTCGTTCCCCATAGCTGAATACATAGAAATTGGCACCGCGGTGAAATAATAAGCTGGTTAAGTAAGCGTTGGAGCCGGCTAACTTTTCCTTTATAATTTCGTAAGGCTCACCAGAGCGCCTTTCGACTAAGAAGTTTTTATCCTGATTCATCGGTTAATTCCCATCATCAATCATTCGTCCAGCTTACAATGAACTTCACCGGATTGGACATAGTTCCCTGTAGCTCACCTAGTGTCTTGTCAGGGTAATATATGGACTTTATACCCAAGTTCAGTACAATCTAACCTGTGTCATAGAATCACACTATCCTTCGGACGACCTCATCCTCTTTGTCCCCTTCTCCTACTCAGGAGAAGGGGAAGAGATTTAAGAGAGGGAGCTACGCCCCCTCTCTTTCACTTACCTGACCCCCTTCCCGTTGGGAAGGGGGTCAGGGGGATGGGCATTCTCTTTAGCAAAGCCGAAGATTTCAGGTATATCCTCCTGACTATTTTTCAAAAATGCCAATACATCTCTATTTAGCCGACACAACTTTAGACGCTGCAAAATCGAGAATATTGAGCCTGAGTCTCTCTTCGCCATTCCAGCGGTCTACTGCCAGATTATACACAATATCAAGAGGGGAGGACGCCTCAGTCCGATAGTTGCCGAGACCAAAACCTACCCCATCCCACACCATCCCACCTTGCCTCAGTTTCAGCCTCAGGTGCTCGCTATTTTCACCCATAGTGCGACAATCAATAACCTCTACACCGCGAGTGAGAAAGGTAGGCACGGGATTACCTGCGCCGAACGGTGCCAGCTTTTGTATCATCGGGAAAGTATTCCCCCCAAGGTCAGATAGACTGACTTCAGCATCGATATCCAGCTTAGGATGAAGGTCAACCCCCTCTAGCTGAGTAGTGGCCATTTGTAAGAGGGCTTGTTCCAGGCGGGGTAAATTCCTGGTTGGCATGAGAAAACCAGCCGCCTGCGCGTGCCCGCCGAAATGATAGAAAAGATTGCTACACTGACTCAGGGCAAGAATAATATTAAACTCAGGGATACTGCGGCAACTTCCGCTACTATACTGTTCACCAGTCCTTATCACAACTGCGGGGCGGTAGAATTCCTCCGATAGCCTGCTGGCTACCAACCCGCAGATGCCGGCGGGGAAGTCTTCATCACCAGCCATCAGAAGTGGTGAAATGCCCTGAGCCTTCACCTGCTCTTTCGCCTTAGTTAACGCCTTAACGGTCATTCTTTGCCGTTCCGTGTTTTTTTGTTCCAACCACAGAGCTAATTCGCGTGCCTCCTGTGGTGAGTCTGTCATCAGTAGTTTGTAACTGCTCATTGCATGTTCCAGTCTGCCGGCAGCATTTAAGCGTGGGGCTATAGTCCAGGAGATACTTTCAGCATCCATGGTAGCAGTATCTAATTTCGCCTGGGTCATTATCTCCCTGATACCCAGACGGGGCGAACGGCTAATTTGTTTCAATCCCTGTTTAACCAGGTATCGATTTTCCTCCTGTAGAGGCACCATATCGGCTACTGTCCCCAGGGCTACCAAATCCATTAGCTCGCTGAGCTGTTGCTCTTTGCCGATACCCTGAAAAAGGGCTTGAAGAAACTTGAAGGCCACGCCGACACCAGCTAGCTCGGAGAAGGGATAGTTGGAGCCGACTAGTTTGGGATTAATCACTGCGGTAGCTGGCGGGACTATAGCTAGTGGAGTGTGGTGGTCGGTGACAATTATATCGAGTCCCATGTTGCGTGCTTTCTTAACCTCGGCGAGAGCGGTAATTCCGCAGTCAACAGTGATAATCAACCTGATACCTTGCCGGTAGAGATTCTCTAAAGCGGCTGTTTTCAGTCCATAGCCCTCGGTCAGGCGATGGGGAATATAAGGGGTAGCTTTGCAATTCAGCATTGATAACCCCTGGACTAACAGAGCGGTAGAGGTAATACCATCGGTATCGAAGTCCCCATATACAGCGATGTTTTCACCGGAAAGCAAAGCCTGGTAGATTCTGGCTACCGCCTGATGCATATCGGGTAGCAGAAAAGGGTCACCTGACAGGCTCGCATCAGCGGTAAGGAACGATTCCAGCCGGGATGGCTCAGTGAGACCACGATTATAGAGGAGCTGGGCTATTAGTGGAGAGAAGCCAGAAACGCTGGTCAAAAATCTGCCCGGAATAGGCGGCAGAAGATGCCAACGGCTATGGCTCAAGTCTATGCCTCGCTATATTTTCGGAGAATAAGAACTGAATTATGGCCGCCAAAGCCAAACGAGTTAGAAAGGACAGTAGTAACCTGAGCCTGCCGGGATACATTAGGCACATAATCCAGGTCGCATTCCGGGTCCGGGTGAGTGAGATTTATTGTCGGTGGTATTATGCCTTGCTGGATAACCATAGTGCATATCGCAGCTTCAACAGCACCGGAAGCGCCGATAAGATGCCCGGTCATTGACTTAGTAGAGCTTATGGGAACACGATAGGCATAGTCCCCGAACACGGCCTTTATTGCCAACGTTTCTGCCTTGTCGTTGAGCTGCGTAGATGTGCCATGAGCGTTAATATAATCGATATCGCCGGGAGTCAGCCCAGCCTTACTCAGTGCTAGCTGCATTGCCCTAGTCGCACCTTCCCCATCGTTAGCCGGCTGTGTAATATGGAACGCATCAGCACTGGCTCCGTAAGCCATAATTTCAGCCAAAATGTTAGCCCCCCGTTCCTGGGCATGGGTAAGGCTTTCCAGAACGAGGATACAGGCTCCTTCACCAATGATAAAACCATCACGTTCAGCATCAAATGGACGAGAAGCTAATTTTGGCTCATTGTTCCTGGTCGAGAGAGCCTTAAGGGCATTGAAAGCACTAATACCCAGCTGGTTGATTATTGACTCGCTACCGCCCGCCAGGGCTGCCGCAACACCACCCCGCTTGACAAGTTCATAAGCCACACCTACAGCATCGGAACTGCTGGAGCAAGCTGATGTGGTGCAGATATTCAGTCCTTTCACTCTCAGTGCAATGGATATCTGTGCTCCCGCCATATCAGATATCATCATTGGGACTAAGAATGGGCTAACTCGGCTCGGTCCACTTTCTATTAGCACTTTGGCCTGTTCAAACATGGTGGTTAGACCGCCGATGCCACTGCCAACCACGATAGCAATGCTTCCTTGGTTTGTCGAGTCTATTTTAATTCCAGAGTTCTTTACTGCCTCACGGCTGGCAGCTACTGCCAGTTGAGCAAAGCGGTCCATACGACGAGCATCTTTGCGATTGATATAATTGATCGGGTCAAACCCTTTTACTTCGCCAGCAATCTTGGTCTCAAGAGGCTCAGCATCACACAGGGTAATATAATCAATCCCAGACTTACCGGCAATAAGACTCTCCCAGGTAGTGGGCATATCCAGACCAAGCGGAGTCAGGGCGCCTATTCCGGTAACCACCACTCTACTATCATGATTAGTTATCATTGTACCCCCAATTTGCATGCCTAATAATATGACCAGTATAATGTATTTTTGGATAGGTAGTCAAACTCGTAAGGACTGTAACAGATTGTTTAACAACCCATCCCCCTGCCCCCTTCCCTTGGTAAGGGAAGGGGGTGTAAGTTAGAGAGGGTGCAAAGCCCCCTCTCTAAAACTTCTTTCCCCTCACACCTTTTAGGAGAGGGAGGCGAAGCCTCTTTTAAAAACCACCTTCCCCCTCATGCAAGGATTTCATCTCCCCATTATGGAGAGGGGGATAAAGAGGGTGAGGTTGATAAACAACTCAGGACTGAAAGTATGAAAGTCGTTTTGGAAACCCTGGGCTGTAAGCTCAATCAAGCTGAGACCGAACTTTTAGCCAAACAACTTGCTGAGGCGGGGCATGAATTGGTGCCATCGATAGATGATGCCGATGTCTACATACTGAACACGTGCACCGTGACTCATGTCGCCGACAGCAAATCACGCCACTTGCTCAGGCTGGCTCATCGCCGAAACCCTCGCGTTATGGTGGTGGCTACCGGTTGCTATGCTCAGCGAATGCCCCGAGAACTGGCGAGCATTGAGGGTGTTAGCCTTGTTATGGGCAATAGTGAAAAACTGAATTTACTGCAACTACTATCAGAATCCGGTTGCCCGGACTATCAAACCTCTATTCAACAAGGTTCAATTAACAATTATCAGCCTGTATTCAGGACTCGCGCCTTCATCAAGGTCCAGGACGGTTGTAGTAATTTTTGTTCTTACTGCATTGTGCCACTGGTGCGGGGTGGGGAGAAAAGTCTGCCTGTTGACCAGGTTATTGCCGAGGTCAGCCACCGGGTTACCCATGGCTATAAGGAAGTTGTGTTAACCGGCACCAAGATTGGCTCGTATGATTACGATGGCGTCAGTCTAAAGGGTTTGCTTGAACATATCCTGGCTGAGGCTGATGTCACCAGATTAAGGCTATCTTCACTTCAACCACAGGAAATCTCCCCCGAACTTATCGGACTGTGGCATGATAGCCGGCTATGCCCCCACTTTCACCTATCGCTGCAGAGCGGCAGCGACAGCGTGCTCCAGCGGATGAAGCGTCGCTACTCCGCCAGTGACTATCAGAGAGCCGTATCCTTAATTCGGTCACTGGTGCCCGGTGTAGCTATTACCACCGATATCATTGTCGGCTTTCCCGGTGAGACTGAGGAGGAGTTTGAAGAAAGCTATGAGCTTTGCCGGCAGATAGGGTTTACCCGCATCCACGTTTTTTCCTACTCACGCCGTAGTGGCACTGAGGCTTCCCAGCTTCCTTACCAGATAAGCCCCCCGGTTAAAAAAGAGCGAAGCCAGAAAATGCTGGCTTTAGCCAGAGAAAGCGCACAAAGCTTCAGACAGCAATTTTTGGAGAAGACGATGCCCGTGCTATGGGAGGGACAATCTGGTAATGGAATATGGTCTGGTCTTACCGACAACTATCTCCGGGTATATACCAGGAGTAACGAAGATTTAACTAATAAACTGCTGCCGATGAAGCTGGGGGAAGTAAGAGGGGATGGGGTGTGGGGGGATGTGGGGTAGCAAATATGGATGGCAACATTGACGAGCAATTTGGAGAACGAGTTCTCAAGAATATTGTGGATATGTTTATATCACCTGAAGTCAAAAGAAGACAAGATGCAGGCGAGTTACCTAAGCCATTAGATTTACGCAAAGCTCAAGTAATACTATTTCCCGATGAGCGTAGGTCTCTAGTTCGTATAAATGATGAGGTTTTAGCAGTAATTAAAGTTAGATATAAGCCCAGCATATCAAAGAAAAAAGGAGATCCAATATTTGAAAACGAGATAGTGGGCTTAGATGGTGTTGAATTAAGTTCCTGTGATGACCCAGACTGTGGGCATATATTCCTTATGAAAATCGGAAAGGAATGGTTCTTATCTTTTGATTTTCGTCGTAATAAAGCATTGGGTGCCAAGCATATAAAAAGGGCAAAGGAATTCTACCAAACAGCAAAATACTGCTTAAAACAAGGAAATTTGGCTCCATTTGTGGATAACCTCTTTAATGCTGCTGAATTATCTGCGAAGGCTCTACTTTTGGTTATGTATGACTACAAGCCTAGTCTTAGAGTGAAAGCACGTCATCAAATAATCCAGACGAGATACAGTAAATTTGTAGACTCTGGGAGTTTGTTTCCTGAATATAAAGAAACATTAAATAAACTTTCGGGACTTCGTGATTCGGCAAGGTACTTGAAAAGTCCTCTAAGCATTACTGACGACACAGCTCACAATTTCTTGAATGTCGTTAAGCAGATGATTAAAGATACCGAATTACGGCTGAGCTGAGTTCTTTTTCATATCTATCTTACCTCAAAGCTATGAGTTCTCAATCTGGCACTGACGTATGGGGGAAGAAAGGGGGTGAGGTTGTTTCGGTTTTGATTTTGCCTATAATAAGTCTTTACAAGCGAAGTGCCAATCTCTACGGATTGCTTCGTCGTCCCGATAGAATCGGGACTCCTCGCAATGACAACAATTAACGAAGTGGATAAGGTTATGTTACAATTGTATCGGTCTTCAGAAAATTTGCTGGAAAAGGAGGCAAGAAATGGTCGGAGGATACACGGGGAAAGATTCTGTTCGTGAATCTTTCTACCGGGGACATCCAAGAAGAGACACCCGACGATAAATTATATCGTGACTTTATCGGAGGCTACGGTATCGGGGCAAGGATTCTCTACAGCCGCCAGAAGAGTGGAGTGGACCCCCTTGGACCAGAAAATTACCTTGGCCTAGTCACCGGGCCTCTTACGGGTACTCCTGCCAGCATGGGCAGCCGGTACACCGCAATGGGAAAATCACCCCTTACCGGTGGGTGGGGAGATGCCAACTCAGGAGGGTTTTTCGGCCCCGTTCTCAAGTTCGCTGGCTATGATGCCGTCTTTTTCAATGGAATATCAGACAGGCCGGTTTACCTCTTTATCAACGACGGAAAGGCTGAATTAAGAGACGCCCGTCACCTCTGGGGGAAGGACACCTACGAAACCGAGGACATGCTGCAAGCTGAATTAGGTAAAGAGACCGAAGTCGTCTCCATTGGACCCTCGGGCGAGAAGCTCTCGCTTATCTCGTGCATCATAACCCGAAGAGGGGCTGCTGCCGGACGTTCGGGGTTAGGAGCAATAATGGGTTCCAAGAAGCTCAAGGCAGTAGCAGTAAAAGGAACTCAGGAAGTTGCCATCGTACATAAAGCGGCTGCCAATAAGTTAAGGACAGCGAACATAGCTGAGTTAAAGGTTGCGAAACTCAGAGGTGAGTCATTCTTCGAGCAATTCCACAAGTATGGCACCTCTGCAGGGGGAGCGCGGTCAGCACATAGCGGTGATACCCCGGTCAAGAACTGGGGCGGCGTCGGCATTGTCGATTTCCCCGATGCCTCCGGCTTAAGCGGTGATGCGGCGATAGCCAATCTGAGTAGCAGAGCGGGTTGCTGGCATTGTCCTCTTGGCTGTGAAGGCAGATTAAAAAAGGGAACCGGCGAGTATGCGTATCCAGCAGGTACCCGCCGACCGGAATATGAGACTCAAGGCTCCTTCGGAACGATGTGCCTCAATAATAATACCGAATCAATAGCCATGGCGAATCACATCTGCAACAGCTACGGACTGGATACTATCTCTGCTGGCTGCGCCATCGCTTTTGCTATTGAATGCTACGAAAACGGGCTGGTCACCAGGGAAGATACCGACGGCATTGAACTGACCTGGGGCAATCATCGCTCTATTATCGCTATGACCGAGAAAATGGCGAAGCGAGAAGGTTTTGGTAACATTCTTGCCGATGGCGTCAAGATAGCAGCCGAAAGGATAGGCAAAGGGGCTGAACAGTACGCCGTACACATCGGTGGTCAGGAATTGGGAATGCACGACCCGAAGCTCGTTCAACGCCCGGGACAGGTCCCGGCTGCCCGCTACCAGATGGACGCTACCCCTGGACGTCATACTCAAGGATTCGGGCCTACTGGCTTCCAGGGGCACATTGTTAATACCGCCGGCCTTTGCATGTTCGGCAACTTCGCACTAGGGGAAGCCGCCAACAAATACATAGCGGGATTCATGGGCGCTGTGACCGGTTGGGAGCGTCCGATAGAGGAACTACTGAAGGCTGGAGAGAGAATTGCCAATATGAGGCACGTTTTTAACCTCCGCGAAGGCATAAATGAACTGAAGTGGCCGGTAAACCCCAGGATAACTGGTAATCCTCCCCAGAAAGAGGGACCGCTCGCTGGCGTGACGGCTGACATCGAGGCTCAAGTATACTGGAATCTTGGCGCTCTGGACTGGGACAGGGTAACCACCAAACCGAGTAAGAAAAAGCTGCTGGAACTGGGGCTTGACGATGTAGCTAAAGAATTGTGGCCGTAACAGGAAGTTCACACAGAAATGGGGGTAAAGGTAAACATTTCGTCAATTTTAGCCCAGAGTACCGGTAACCAGACAGTAGTCACAGTCGAGGGAAGCACAGTTGCTGAGTGCCTGGACGATTTAATCAAACAGTTCCCTGACCTTAGAAAATCGCTGTTTGATAAAGATGGCAAACTACACAGTTTCCTGGACATATATGTCAACAAACAGAGCGCTTACCCGGAGACGCTGGCTAAGCCAGTAAAAGAGGGTGACGAGATTCATATAATGTTTTTAATCGGTGGGGGATAAGAGATAAAGCAAAGAGATGGAGTAAAATGACTGCTGTATTGTCCAAGTCAGATATCCACAGGTTGTTACGACAAGAGCCGCCTCTGATAGAAGACTACGTCGACCTTGAGACGCAGGTACAGCCTAATGGTATCGACCTTACACTGCACGGCATAGCCCTGCTCCAGTCAGGCGGTAAGATAGGTGACAGTGACAGCCAGAGGCGGGTATCCGATTTAGCCCCGTTAGTATTCGACGGGCTGGGTTTCATCGACCTGGTACCTGGTGCATACATCGTTACCTATAATGAGATTGTACACCTGCCCAATGATGTTATGGCATTAGCTAGACCAAGGTCGAGCTTGCTCCGCTGTGGCGTCACCGTCAACACGGCAGTATGGGACGCTGGTTACTCCGGCCGCTCACAGTCTCTTATGGTGGTATATAATCCTCTGGGATTTCGCCTGCAAAAGAACGCTAGAATCGTGCAGCTTGTTCTTTTTAAGTTGACCCAGGAGACCGAGGGCTACCACGGAGTCTATCAAAACGAGAACATAGATTGAGAAGTAAGTAAACTCTAACCGAAATAGTTGATTCGTGACGAGGGCTTTTTCTTTATGTCAACCTCTATACCAGCTTCGCGGAACAGGTCAACAAACGTGTCATCATTATACTTTCCAAAGCTGACAAACCGCTTTATCCTGGCATTGACCAGCATCTTGGCACACAGCACACACGGCGTGTGAGTGCAATAAATGGTGCTGCCCTCAAGGCTGACACCATGAAGGGCAGCCTGTATGATTACATTCTGCTCGGCATGAATACCCCGGCATATCTCATGTCTCTCTCCCGAGGGTATGTTCATCTCGTCTCTCAAGCAACCAAGCTCAAGACAATCTTTAAGTCCAGACGGCGCACCATTATAGCCAGTACTCAAGATATGTTTGTCTTTTACAGCTACTGCCCCGATATGATGCCGCCGACAGGTTGAGCGCTCAGCTACCACCGAGGCTACTTTCAGGAAATACTCGTCAACGTCCGGTCTACTCAAACTTTTCTTCTCTTTCATCTTAACCTGGCAATAACCGATTTCGTTTCCTTCGCCATAGCTTCCAAAGAAGTTTCATTGATGATGGTGAAATCAGCCATAGCAATCGGCCCACCCTTAGCAACATTCTCGATTTCCGCCCTGTCCCGACTGGCAGCCTCCTCCTGAGTCAAAGGGCGATTTACCCTACTGGCGAGTCGAGCATACCTTGTTTTTGGTGATGCCCAGACGGCTACCACATAAAAGTCTCCCCCATACTGGCTCTTGAGAAAGGTATACTCCTCCCAGGAGTAAAGCCCGTCAATTACCACATTCGAGTGCTTCAAGGCATAATCAATCGCCGGCAGGTTGAGTTTGGCGTAGGCTGCCATCCCCTGCTCCTGACGAAGAAGTTCTCTAATGCGGCGCTCATTTTCTTCGTTTAGCTCCAAACCCCTCTTCCTTATTTCTTCGTCAGTAATATCGCCGAACCTTATCTTACTAAAGCCGCTCTCCTGAAATAGCTTCGCCACTTCCGATTTACCCGCGCCAGCCATCCCCACAATCGAAACCACTTTCATAATTATTCGGACTTCATTATAAGGGAGTGTCTAGCAAATGGCAATGAGAGAGCATCTACCAACCTCACCTCCTTTAGTAAGACTATACGAAAAAGACTCTTTGTCATTGCGAGGGCTAAGCCCGTGGCAATCTCAGAGATTGCTTCGCCTTCCGACTTCGTCGGAATGGTCTCGCAATGACAGGTTTCAGACACCTCAAGTTGGAAAGAGAAACTTCGTCCCTCTTTAACACCCTGTTGGGGAAGCTTTCCGCTTCACCTCGATAAACTCGGTGTGTGGAGGGTATAGCCCTCTTCGGTCTCGGGAAACATATCTTTCAACAGCAAAGTTCGGCCGGTCTGGATAGCAGTAAAGCCATATTTTTGGCGGATATGGTCAATAGTCCTGTTCAGCTGCTCCAGTCTTTGACCCGATGAGTCCAGCATATCCAGCTGTGCGCCCGACTCAACCAGATTCGATACCCCAATACCAATAAGTCGAACCGGTCGCTTTTCGAGAGCGAGTGCCCTGCTCAGCAGCTTCACTCCGGCGTCAAAGATGGTCTGGTCATTATCAGTGGTTTGCAACAGGGTGTGACTGCGAGTAATGGTGGTAAAATCGGCAAACCGCAGCTTTAGTGTTACGCATCTTGCCCGCTTACCTCGCTCTCGTAAATCAGCACCGACCCTCTCGCTAAAATAACGCAGCGTTGCCTTTAATAACGAGCGGTCTTTAGTATCCTTCTCAAAAGTGGTCTCTCGACTGATAGACTTAGCAACACCGAGCGGCTCTACTTTTCTGGTATCAATGCCACTGGCAGAACGGTGCAGAACCTCCCCAAAGATACCAAGAGACATTTTCAGGGCATCCGGAGGCATAATAGATAGTTCGCCTATTGTATTAATGCCCAGGTTTCTTAGTATCCGCTCCGTCTTTTTGCCAACTCCCGGTAGCTTACCTACCGGTAAGGGTGCCAGAAAAGAACGTTCTTTACCCACAGCGACCTCAATTAACCCGTCCGGTTTGGATAGCTCAGAGGCGACTTTGGCTACCACCTTACAACCAGCGATGCCCACCGAGGCGCAGAGCCCCAGTTCATTTTTGATTCTCTGCCTGATAGCTATCGCCATCTCGCGAATAGAGCTATAAATAGACTCGAAGCCGGTGACATCAAGATAAGCCTCATCAAGGCTCATCGGCTCAAGAAAAGGCGTAAAATCAGCCAGGATAGCCATAAATTTTTGCGAAGCATCGCGATACCTAGGGAAGCTGCCCTCGATAAAGATAGCCTGCGGGCAGAGCCGGACAGCGGTTTTTAAGGGCATGGCGGAATGCAAACCAAATGCCCGTGCTTCATACGAGGCAGCAGCCACCACTCCCCTGCCACCGGGTCTACCTCCAACCACCACCGGTTTACCCCGAAGTTCAGGATTCAGCACCTGCTCTACCGAGACAAAGAAGGCGTCCAGGTCAATATGTATAATGGTGGTTTTTGCCGTATGCTTTATCTCTCCACCTTCAACCACAACCTATCTCCATCAGTGATGAATTCTATTGTACCACGCTCGTCAGTGCGGTAGATATTTTCTTGCACCAGTTTTTTGGTAAGCCTGTCCACCACCTCATTACTGGGCAGACCAAAGAGATTACCCTCGCCTACCGAGATAACAGCCAACCGAGGGTTAACCACCGCCAGAAAGTCAGAAGTGGTAGATGTATCTGAGCCGTGATGAGCAACCTTAAGCACGGTGCTGGCTAAGCTGGCTCTATCGGTAATAAGTTCATACTCTGCCTCCCACATTACATCAGCAGTAAGCAGAAAGCTCACTTTACCCATCTCTAACCGCAAGACCACACCATTATTATCTATATCGGACTCGGTGCCAGTTGATGGTGGTATTCGAGGGTTGAGTACCTCTACTGTTACTTCTCCCAGGTCTATTTGTTGTCCAGCCTGGACTGTAGTGTATTTAATATCCTTTTCACTAACAAGGTTGAGCCAATCATTATATAGAGGAGAATCATATCTCAAATCGGGATAGAGCACCTGTCTTACTCTATACCTGTTCAGAACCTCCACCAGTCCGGTAATGTGGTCAGCGTGCGGGTGTGTCAATATCACCAAGTCTATGGTCCTATCCCAGAAGGGCATTTGCTTGCCTAATCCCAAGCCTATCGCCTGCGGGCTCGGTCCACCATCAACCAAAATTTGCTGGCTACCTTTTTGAATCAGGACAGCATCACCCTGCCCCACATCGAGAAAATTTATATGCAGATTGTCATCGGGCACGGTGGCAGCCGCAAGCCATACCAGAATAGCTACCACTACTAGAGGAGGGATAACCCATTTCTTAGGCAGGCCGGAGACAAAATTATTGGTTTTAGCTATTATGTCAACCAATTTCTTCCGGTTACTGGCGAGCCAGAGAACCAAAGCAAGCCCCGAATAATAAGTGAAAATCAATCCGATGCTAACCGAGCCACTCGCAGTAAAAGGAACGGCATCAAAAACCCCGACCACCAGCAGCAGATATGACAGAAAGAGCCATGCTACCCAGGCAATAACCTGAGCGACAGGTATGACGATAAGCCCCAGGATTCCCGCCAGAATCCCGGTGATAATAATACCGGTCAAAGCTGGCAGGGCGAAGAAGGTAGCCACGGGAGCAACCCATGAAATGATGCCAAAATAATGGGCAATGAGTGGCCAGACGGCTGCAATTGCTGCCAGGCTTACACCGAAGCTGTCGGCAATAAAGTTAGCCATAGACGCTACCCTACTTTCCCCAAGCGAGGCACTAACCACCTTCCTACTCAAGGATTGTATTGGTGGAAAGATAAAGATTAAGCCCGCCATCGCCATAAAACTCATCTGAAAAGCAGCATCCCACAGGACCTGAGGGTCGATGCCCACCATTATGGCGGCACTAAAGACCAGGGCAATAACAGCACTGCGCTGTCTGCCCAATAGCTCAGCAGTCAGAAATAGGCTGGCCATAATCGCAGCTCTCAATACCGGCGGATGCATACCAGTAAGCAAGGCATAAAGCCAGATTATACCCAATGACAGCCAGATGTAAATATAGTGCTTCCTGCCAAAAGCCCAGATTCCGAGGCTGAGCAGTATGCCCGTCAGGATAGTAAGATTAACGCCAGAGATTGCCAGTATGTGAGCGGTACCAGTGTGGATAAAATTATCTTTTACCGATGATGGGATATTGCCACGAATACCTAAAATAATGCCCTGAGCCAGCGATGCCTGCGGTTCAGGCAGAACTTTAACCAATGCCTGCGATATACGGTTCCTCAGCGAGTAAACCCACTCCAACGGCTTCAAGCCTTTCCCTATCTCTAAAACTTCTATTTCGGGATAGAGCATAGTGGAATAGATTCCCTGGTGGGCTAGATAATCTTTATAATCAAAACCATCAAGCTGAGGTGGCTCCTCCAATGTCCCGGTTACCCGGAGCAAATCGCCGTAGTTATAAGAGGAGTATCTTGGTACGATTAGCAGCGCAGTTCCCGATATCTCGCGCCATTCTTCGTCCAATTTTATCTCTCTAGCTGACAGTTGGAGATGGGTAGTTTTATCGCCAGTCTCAGGGTCTCGCGCTACCAGTCCCTTGATTTCTAGAGTTCCCTTGTCGTTATAGGACTGGAGGGAACTATTATCAGCACTATGCATGTTTGACTGAAAATAGAAAGCCCCGCCGAAGAGAATAATTAGACATAGACTGGTTAAGATTATTAGCTTCCTGTGGTGACTGGTGAGGAAAAGCAAAGGAAGGGGGATAAGCCCGATGAAAATGACCGCTAATGGTAACTCAAACCTCGACCCCAAAAGAATACCGGCCACCCAGGCAGAACTCAGATAGATAAGCGACACTTCTTTTATCCCGAATGTTAATCGGCTACTGTAATCAGGTCTTCAATCTGCTCGTAGATGGTAGTCCCGATACCGGCTACCTTAAGTAGCTCGCCAGTATTGTGGAATAGGCCATTTAGCTGGCGATAGTCAACAATGCGCTGGGCCAGAGTGTCGCCAATTCCCGGTAGAGCCTTGAGTAGCCACACTTCAGCCCGATTAATATCAATCTTCTGCTTCTCTCGTGCTTCTCCTGACTGGGGGATATAGAGTTTAAGCCGGCTGAGGTCGGCGCCGGTGGTATTGCCACCAGCAGCTTGAATAAGAGCTTCTATGCTATCCTTGGCAGTAAAAGGATAACCGCCGGGATTATTGACAGCACCACCAATATAAATCATTCCCACCAGCTCTTGCTTCGTGGGTATAGAAATCTCTATCGGCTGACTCGGACTATATTTTAACCACACCACTATACCCCCGATAACAATGAGGACTCCCAGGAAAACGGTAATCAGTACCCAATACCTGTTAAATTTATCAGCCGTCATGGAAGACCTCCCATCGTTAGCTAACTTACGAGCCACCGTATTTGCCACTTGGGCTAACTAAAACTCACAGTATACTAAAAACGTGCAGGCGTCAAATAGGATTGTTTAGAGGAAGGTCTCCGCTTCTTTTGAAAACTTTTAAGCGGGCGAGAATTAACCAAACGATAAAAATCGAGGCTATATTAAGTGCCTCTCAAGGCAGTCCGAAGTGCTTCTTCTGATTCAGGGGTAGTAACTGCCAATACCCTGTCTTCTGCCTGAAGGATGGTGTTAAGCGTCGGCACGAGAGTCCTGCCATCCGCACGAATGATGACAACCAGTTTGTTTTCTTGTGGTAGCGAAAGTTGCCTTACCGATATACCGACTGTGTTTGATTCTGGAGGAATCTTTACTTCAACAATTTCAAGTCCCGCATCTTCAATGGCTAACAGATGGGTCAACGGATGTGTAGGCACTTCCTCTTCTATGTGTTCAAGAATAATATTAGTGCTACTAATGGTAACGTCAATACCCAGCTTTTTGAAAATAGCTTCATTCTTTGGGTTTTTGATGCGGGCTATGGTGCGTCGCACACCAAATTTATGCTTAGCCACCTGACAGGAAACCAAATTATCTTCGTCATCACCGGTTACGGCAATCAATATACCAGCTCGGTCAGTGCCCGCTTCAGTCAAGGTAGCTATTTCACAGCCATCACCGTGGATACAAATGCTACCTAGCTCATCAGTGATTGCCTCACAAGTAGCAGCATTCTTTTCGACCAGAAGTACCTCGTGACCTTCACTCAGCAAAGCCTTAGTCAAATAGTAACCTATCTCACTGCCACCAACGACTATGATGTACATGTTTCCACCTTAGCTCCCCAGTTTTTCCTTTAACATCTGGGCAAATACCTTGGTAGGGCAGATGGTTTCCAGCCCCAGTGTGCCGTATAACTCCTCCCGTAGTGGGTCATAGATACGGCAAATCACCCTGGGCACACTGAAAATGTGCTTGGCGATTTGAGCTGCCATGACGTTACGATTGTCTCCCTGAGTTAGAGCGAGGAAGACATCAGCATTCTCAATACCCGCCTTCTTAAGCGATTCCTCATCAATACCATTACCCACCAGCGCTGTACCTTTGAAATCAGGTGGTAACCTTCGAAAACTGTAGGAGTCTATGTCCAATATAGTAACTTGATGCCCCTCAGCAGCCAGTAAACCGGCTAGCCGGCCACCTACTCGACCACAACCCATAATTACTACTTTCATAGGTCACACTTACTTAGTATATTGATGGTATAATATAACACCGCAAGGAGCATTTTCCAGAACATAAGGCACCACATCACCCAGACTAAACTGCCCGAAGCGCCTCTTATACTTAATACCTACTAAAATCAGGTCAACCTCATGCTCTACAGCTTCGTCAACAATAGTTGGGCCAGCCTCGCGGGCTTGAAGGAGCTCAGTCTCTACCTCGTAATCCTCTTCCTCAGCGATACGCTGAGCGTGGTCTAATACTGCTTCAGCCTCTCTTATTTCAGGCTCAATCTCGGCATCCAGCGGCAGGGAACGCCTTACGGAAATGACATACACTGCCCAGATTTTACCCTTGGTCCTCTTAGCCAGCCTGCAGGCAAGCCTTATTGCCTCATCACTAGCTTCAGTGCCAATTACCGGCACCAGAATTTTGTTAAACTCCATCGCTACCTATCTCAACTCACGGCAAGCAACGGTATGGTATTATAGCCCCTTTCCCAGAAATCTACAATGAAACACAAACGCTGTGTTAATTAATTATGGGGAAACCGCCTCACAGACCCAACTCTATCGACCGAATCGCATCTCAATTTTTCCCCATCATATCACATGCTATACTGCAATGGAAGTCGGGTAACCAAATATAAGATTGACAAGACATTGTCTACACACTATGATGTAAAGGAGAACGAACCAAGGACTCAAAGATGCAAATCAGAAAAACATATAAAGAAATAAACCCCGAACTTCTTTACCATGAAATAAGAGACTTCACTCAAAAGCAGGGGGCAATTATAGGAGAAACAAAGCTGGAAACATACTCTTTGCCCAGTGACTCGTCATCGTTTATTTCACGCGGCACTTTGACTTTCAAGATCAAGGATGAGTTAGACAAGACTGAAAAAGAATGCCTCAGGGCACATATTGTAGGCTCGGCCCGGGGTGAAACGAAGGTAATGCTTGATATAGATGAGAAACTATTTCCCCAACAGAAAGTCTCTGCTTTACAAGATGACCTTGACTTCATTTTTGGTTCGTATGAAGTGAAGCCCCGCTAAGAAACTCACACAGAACCTTGATGCGATTCTCTACCAAAAGGTCAATAAAGACCGCTTTGTTTTAAGACAGCCCTTTGTTCCTCGCAGATTGGAACGCTGGTAGATACATTTGTTCGGTATAATCTCTAATCATTCGCCGGGCACAGAAGCTTGGCATAACCGAGCGAATGGCTTCTTTAACCACTCGAATCCAATTGCGTGGCACATCTTTCGTATCCCGGTCGTAAAAGAGAGGCACAATCTCCATTTCTAGAAGACGATATATGGATTCGGCATCGGTCTTATCTTGCTCGCCCTGTGATGATGCAGTACCCTCACCGATTGCCCAACCATTAACACCATTATATCCTTCGTACCACCAACCGTCGCGGACACTGAGATTGGGGACACCATTTATTGATGCCTTCATCCCACTGGTACCACAAGCCTCTTGAAGTCGGCGTGGAGCATTCAGCCAGACATCTGCTCCCTGGACAAGATAGTGTGCAATATGTATATCGTAGTCTTCCACAAAAGCTATTCGCCCCTGAAACTGGCGGTCAGCGGCTAGGGAATATACCTGCTGAAGCAATTTTTTAGATGCCAAATCGGCGGGGTGGGACTTGCCTGCAAAGATTATCTGCACCGGCCTCCACGGATTGGTCACAATCTTCTTAAGGCGTTCGACATCCTGGAAAATTAGCGCTGGTCGCTTATATTCAGTAAACCGCCGGGAAAAACAAATCGTCAGAACATCTACATCGAGCAAAGCGCCCATAGCCAATACCTGCTGGGCAGTTGCCTCACCCGCTGCCCATCGTTCTTGAGCCCTTTCCAAAATAACATGCACCAGTTTCCGCCTCAGAGTTTCCCGAACCTCCCAAAGCTCCTCATCCGGAATCTCCGAGACGTATGCCAGAATTTCAGTATCGAAATGCCTCTTTATCCAGATTGGTCCTAAATACTTTCGGTACAACTCCCATAACTCCGGTGCAACCCATGTGGGTACATGAACCCCATTGGTTATGTGCGAGATAGGCACCTCATTCTCCTTAACCTCAGGCCAGAGCCTACCCCATATCTTTCGTGCTACTTCGCCATGAAGCTGGCTTACAGCATTGCTATGCTCGGACATCTTTAAACTAAGCACCGTCATATTGAAGCTTTGTTTATCTCTCGCATCCTGCTGTCCCAATCCAAGGAACGCCTCCCGGTCAACTCCTACGCCCTCCCAATAATTGCGAAAGTACTTTTCCACGAGTTGAATCGGGAAGATATCGGTGCCAGCAGCTATCGGTGTGTGAGTAGTAAAGATAGTGGCTGCCCGTACTCTCTGCACTGCCTCGGAAAAAGATGTCCCCTTTTCGACCTCTTCTCTGACACGTTCGAGCATCATGAAACCACCATGTCCCTCGTTAGCATGCCAGATGGTGGGATTAATCCCCAACGCCCGCAGAACTCGCACTCCACCTACCCCGAAGATAATTTCCTGCTGGATGCGCTGTTCCTGGTCAGCCGTATAGAGGCGAGCCGATAGCTGCCGGTCCGGCGGCGAATTTTCCTCAACATTAGTGTCTATAAGATAAATGTTAACCCTGCCCACACGAAGTTGCCAAATCTTAATGTACAAGGATTTATCACCCAGCTTGATTTCAATTACGCGTCCGCACTCCTGAGGGAAAGGACATGGACTAACTGGTGCTTCGTCAAAGTTGAGCTTTCGGTAGATTTCTTGCTGCCATCCCTCAGCAGAGATATGCTGATGAAAATACCCTTCAGGATACATGAAGCCAATTCCAACCATAGGTACCCCTGAGTCGCTAGCCTCCTTACACATATCGCCAGCCAGTACACCAAGGCCACCGGCATAAATAGGAAGTGAATTGTGAATAGCGAATTCCAGGGAAAAGTAGGCAATCGGTGCGGAACGCAACTCTGGGTATCTAACAGTGAACCAGGTAGCACTGGCTAGCATATCAGCATCAAACGCCGACATTGCTGCATCATACAACTTGAGAAAGTGAGGGTCACTGGCGGCAGCAGTTAGCCTATCCCAGCTAATGTTATGTAGCTGATTCGCCGGGCTGTGACCAGTCGAGTGCCACAGTGGATAGTCCAGTGCCCGAAATACCGCACGACCCTCGTTATGCCAGCTCCACCAGAAGTTGTAGGCAAGCTCATCGAGCCTACGGATGCGCTCAGGCAACCTTACTCCGAGCAATTTTTCGCCCTCCTTCTCCCTGGTTATTTTTGCTAATGCCAGTATAACCTAATACAAATATAACACATCAGCCATTGAGAAAGAAACCTATCCTCGCCCTTTACTCAATCTTAGTTGTTAGTGTCATTGCGAGCGTTAGCGACCCTGCTCGCCGAACAGGTTCTTTGGCAGGCGAGAGCAATCCGGATGAGCGGGGATGAGATTGCTTCGTCACCCGCCTGAGGCGGATTCCTCGCAATGACATTTGAGACTTCCTACCTTTTTAGTAATCAAAGCAAACAGAATCCTGGAATCCTTCGACAAGCTCAGGGTGAACGGAAGCACAGAGCCGCTCGTGGTGAGTCTATCGAACCATAGCGGCGGAGGAATCCAGCTTTTAGGGCGTATGTTCGGAATATGGTATAATTACTTAGTATGGCAATAAAGATAATGATGACAAACCGCAAAGCTTACCACAATTATCATATACAGGATAGTGTGGAAGCTGGAATCGTGCTCACCGGCACGGAGATAAAGTCAATCCGTGAGGGGAGAGCAAATTTGGGTGATGCTTATGTTAAACCTGAAAACGGAGAATTATGGCTATTGAACGCCCATATTGCGCGTTACGACCCTGGTAGCTACTCAAGTCACGAGCCAATGCGACCTCGGAAGCTCTTACTTCATCGAAAGGAGATTAGCGCTCTAACCAGTAAGGTAGCGGAAAGGGGCTTAACTCTGGTTCCAACCAGACTATATATTAAAGACAGCCGGGCTAAGGTTGAGGTGGCATTAGCCAAAGGCAAAAAGCTATATGACAAGCGAGACTCCATTATCCTCCATGAGACACAAAGGGAGATGGGAAGAGTGCTAAAAAAACGGAGTACCAAAGCTTAGTCTATACTCAAACTGTCCGCAGCCATGGGGGCGCGTGGTTTCGACAGGGGAGGTATGCTACAGGATTGCAAGCTGAGGTGCCACTAATCTCAGAAAACAAGTGGCAAAAAATAACTGGCGAAGAACCAGTATTAGTTGCTGCCTAATTAAATAGGTGGCACATCCAACCCGACCTTACCTCAATGGGTTGGGATTGGGTGTCGAAAAATTGAGGTGCCACTACCCCAATGTCGATAAGGGCGGTGAAAGAATTATCGACTGGTCTGGCTAGACTCGGTCAGCAGAGGCTAGTCAGGCAAGATAAAAGAGCTGACTAAGCTTGTAGGATATTCTGGGTAGCTTCTCTTGGACGGGGAGTTCGACTCTCCCCCGCCTCCACCAAAGACTCCCCCGTCTGCTCGTGCCTGAACTGCCTGACCGGGGAGTACTTTAGAAGGTACTTCCTCAGCTTGGCAGGGGTAGCGTTAATATATCGGTCATTGACACCGGGCATTCGGTCGCGGGCCAGACGCATCGCTAGTGTTTCAATACCGCTAGCTTCCTCAACCAGTGTGCAAAAGTGCGCCTGAGGTCATGCCCCAGATACTTTAGGGCCGCCCGGTCAAAGAGCCGCTGGATTAGCTGCGATATGCCGTCGGCGCCCAGCGGTTGCGTGGTACCTCCCCGTATCCTGCTACTCTGGATAGCCATACTAATTAACATCATTACATTCTTTGGCATATCCCCGTAGCAGGCTGGCTTCTCATCCCATACATAATCTGGGTTAGTATTGCCGCTAATCTGAACATTCAGATCTGGAAACTGAACAGATAATCACTCTAAACATCAATTCCTTCAGGTAACGAAATGGCTTAATGGGTAGTTATATTGTTAATGAATGGCACAAACTCATGAGTTATCTTGATGTCTCGTACCGTGCGGTGGTATGGGTGGCGTACCCTACCAACCAGGGCTAAAACCCGAGAACAACGCAATCCTTTCAGGCATTACTTCAGGGATTTGCTATATCTACTAACTGAAGGGTAATTTTCATTATCGAGTCAGGGTTGAGAGATATCGAGTTTATTCCTTCCTTCACCAGAAATTCGGCAAACTCAGGATAATCGCTCGGCGCTTGACCACACAGTCCGATATGGCGGTGGTTTCTTCTGGCTCCCTGGATAGCCATGGAAATCATCTTCATCACTCCATGGTCTCGTTCATCAAAATCGTGGGCTACCAGTGCCGAGTCACGGTCAACCCCTAATACCAGTTGGGTCAGGTCATTGGATCCGATGGAAAAGCCATCAAATAGCTTGCTGAATTCATCAACCAGAATGACATTATTCGGAATTTCGCACATGATATAGACCTGAAGTCCATTTTCTCCCCGTTTTAAGCCATTCTTTGCCATCTCAGCCAGAACTCTTTCGCTCTCATCCAAACGCCGGCAAAAGGGGATCATTATGATGAGGTTATCTAATCCCATCTCTTCTCGAACCCGTTTCATTGCCCTGCATTCCAGCGCAAAGCCTTCCCTGTATCGTTCGTTATAGTAACGGGAGGCACCACGAAAACCTATCATGGGATTCTCTTCCTCCGGTTCGAAGTAGCGTCCCCCAATGAGATGGGCGTATTCATTAGTTTTGAAGTCACTCATGCGTACGATAACAGGTTTCGGATAGAAAGCGGCTGCGATGGTCCCGACACCATGAGCCAGTTTTTCCACAAAGTAGTCCTTTTTGTCTTGATAGCCGAAAGTAAGGTCGTCCAACTGTCTCCGTTCCGCCTCATCCGTTATCTTCTCAGGATGGACGAGAGCCATAGGATGCACCTTTATGTAACTGTTGATAATAAACTCCATACGTGCCAGGCCAACACCGTCATTGGGGATCTTGGAGAGTGAAAAGGCTTGTTCGGGATTGCCAAGGTTCATCATAATCTCTGTTTTTGGCCGCCGGAGCTCTTTGAGGCTGAGTCTTTCAACATGAAACGGGAGAATTCCCTCATATACTGTACCTTCATCGCCCTCAGCGCAGCTTACTGTAACTTCCTGTCCCGTACGGATTTTTTCCGTGGCATCGCCAGCACCGACCACTGCCGGGATACCAAGCTCGCGACTGACAATAGCTGCATGGCAGGTCCTACCACCCCTGTTGCTTATAATAGCAGCCGCCGTTTTCATTACAGGTTCCCAGTCCGGGTTAGTACTGTCTGACACGAGT
>JAZDPB010000120.1:0-2861 GCA_043797985.1 Chloroflexota bacterium | reverse complement strand
GGCGGCATTAGTTCCAGAAATGCGCCCGAAAGCAATGCACTCGGCAATATTGCCAGCTCCCTGGTAAAACATTCCCCAAACTGAGCCTAACTCGCCAGCAGAGTAAAGCCTGTGAATCGGGGTATTGTCAACACGCAGTATTTGTCCTCTAACATTGCGCTTCGGCCCTCCCTGTGTATTCGGCCCGCCAGGCCAGAGCTTCACTGCATAATAAGGAGGGTCTTCAAGAGGCTGTAGCCATTCTTTAGGCTTATGAAACTCGGTGTCATCGCCTTTATGGCAGTACTCATTATATTGCTTAACCGTTTCTCGCAGCACGGAGGGGCTCATCAATCCGCCGTTATCAGGGTCGGCTAGAATCTTACCAGCTAGTTCCTCTATGCTATTTGCTTTGAGAATCCAGCCTCGGTCGATTTCCTTCTTGTTGTCGGTGCTCCAGATATAATGGATATCACTCATAATCCCTCCCGGGGGATTGCAGGCACCATTTGGGTTAGCCAGTGGGGCAAGAGCCCTTCGTTTTTCATCGAAGACCCAGTAGAAAGGTATCTTGGGATAGCATAAGGAAGAGCTATCGTAGTTGGTGAGTTCGTAGCCGAAGGCGTGTATCCTGACTCTCTCATTGGTAAATCTCCTGCCCCTTTTATCAGTGAAGATTGAGGCTGTCTCATGACGTTGCGTACCGAAGGCGATGGGGAAATCGGGAAATTTCATGGTGCCACGCCAGGAGGCGCTATTCATGTGCCACAGGGCGGCACCTACCTCTATAGCCATGTTAATGCCATCTCCGGTATTCCCGGGATTAGCTAGAAAGTGGGTAGGGTTCGCCCTTAGATAGTTCTCCTTCATTCCTTCGTTATGTTCGAAGCCGCCGCAGGTGAGCACCACTGCTCGTCTTGCTTTTATCCTAGTCTCCTTACCTCCCATGCTTGCTATTACGCCGCGAACTTCTCCACGCTGGGTTATCAAATGCCGAGTGGGGGCTTCCCACAACACCGGGATATTTCTCTTCTGGACAGCCTCGGCTAAAGCCTTGAAAAGGGCGGCTCCATTGCGATAGTTGCCAGTAACTTTAGGAGTATATATCACGGAGCAATCGGAGCCAGGGATCTCAGGGAAGTCGGCAAATGGTATTCCTCCGGTGCTACTTGCTTCTTCTCCACCTATCTGGACGCCGATTTTTTTCATCCAGTCGGTATTGCCTACCAGATGCTGGGCGAAAATTGAGATAATGTTCTTACGCTCAGCATCCAGCGTCTCATTGGCAATCCTGGCTATTCCTTCCATATACAAAATTGCTTTATCCAGAGATGTGGGGCAGAGCCATGCCCCGGCACTCATACGAGTGCTGGGGGTATGCCTTATCCAGGTAGGAGTATCGCAGGGCTGTTTTTCGATTATGATTACTCTAGAGCCGGCGTCATGTGCCGTGATTGCAGTAACTGCCCCGGCGCCACCGTATCCTACAACAACCACATCGGCTTCCTCATCCCATCGGCTTTGCCTAATCATAGCAGGAGTTCCTCCTTAAGATTAGTTGGTTAATGATACCTTGGCGATTACCCGCGTACCTTTGTTTAGCTCCGACTTAATCTCTAAAGTGCCATGCAGCAATAGGCTCAACGCTAGATTAGCTCAAGAAAAGTGGTAGAAAGGTATCTTTAGTCTCATCCCTAACAGGGGAGTGTAGGTGTGTAGGGAGGAGCATCTTTCAGACTTTGTGTTGATGCTTGAAGGTATTGGCGACCCCGAGGGGATTTGAACCCCTGATCTACGCCGTGACAGGGCGTTATGTTAGACCGCTAGAGGACGGGGGCATTGTTTTTACGTATCTAGAGTTTTGCTGTGGGCGATACTCTGTGTAAATCTAGTGTAATGGTTCATATGAACTAATGTCATATTATTAATCAACCTCTTGAATCCGTCGGATGCCCTTACCTTACCCCCTTAATCCCCCTCTCCTGAAAGGCGAGGGGGAAAATAGATAAAAAGAAGGGGGCGAAGCCCCCTTCTTTAAAATTACTTCCCCTTTCCCTACTGAGGGAAAGGGGATAAAGGGGATAGGGTCAAACCATCTAGTAAGAGACCTTTAAGTGTCACCAACCTATCTGAACTAGCTCAACCAGCAAGCAAATATTTTCTAAGGTTGGTCGCAGTGAGACGGGGATTAGCTGCAAAGACTGGGTAGAGACTTTTCAGTTGGCTGTTTTTATTTAACCCGGTTATAGTCGTCTTCCAGCCTTTGTATATCGTCCATCTCGGGAGTTGAGGCTTCAATTATAGTGGTATCTGTGATGGCTGCCACCCGGTGTTTAATTAGTGGAGGGATTCTGATATGGTAACCAGGTCGAGCTACAGATTTAATTAGCTGGCCATCGCTGCCTTCAATTTCTATCATTGCTTGCCCTTCAAGCACGTAGAAGCTCTCATCCTTCTTTTTATGATATTGAAGGCTAAGCCGGTGACCTTTTCTAACGAAAATTAACTTACCTGCATACTTGGGGGTAAGAGCAAATATCAGTTCATATCCCCAGGGTTTTTCGATTTTTCGGGGTAGTTTTTCCTCCATACTCAATTCTCTCCTGAAAACTTAAAAGTTGGCTGGAGTTTAGACAGCCAACTTTTTACCTAACTCGATTATTTTCCCCACCCGGACTGGTGTGTCGCTTTCAGCATAGATACGAAGCAACGGCTCAGTCCCGGAAAACCTGACGAGTAACCAGCTAGTATCGGCCAGGATAAAGCGAAAACCATCAGTAGTATCGATTTTTATCACCTTAACACCATCGATATATTCGGGGGCACTATGTCTTACACGTTCAATTATCGTTTGGCGGTCTTTTTCGGGGAACTCTACGTCC
>JAZDPB010000109.1:0-2592 GCA_043797985.1 Chloroflexota bacterium | reverse complement strand
GTCAGGAGACTATATCTCGGACTGTTGCCGAAGTGGTCAGTTGGCCATAAGGGAGGCGAGAATTCGCGTAACGGTTGTGATGGCGATAGGGAACGATGAGCTTCCTCGTTGGTTGCTGAGTTCTACTCCGCCCGATCGGTTTGTCAGCTCCTTAACGGCTCGCTTCAGGTTGATGACTGTGGCGGTCAGCCAGAGCTGAACCTGCACCTTCCATCTGCCCATTAGCCGAGTGCGTCTGAGTCCATGCAACTCCTTACCCAGAGCGAATATACCCTCAATTCGTGTTTTTCTCCACCTCATGAGTTCGCTACCCACCGGATTCTCTATTCTATCTCTGGCTTCTTCTACAAGTCTTTGATCCACGAATCGACTAACACTCCTGAGATTTCCGTACAGAGTGCACCGTTTTCTCAACTGGCAGGTCTGACAAGTTCCAAGTTCGCAGCGATAACCGACGCGTTTCTTTCCCGGCCACGTGGCGAAACGTTTCATCGTCTTTCCCGCTGGACAGAGATAAATGTCCTGCTCTGGTACGTAGCGGAAGTGGTCTTTCCCCCAGAACCCGTTGACTCCATTTGTTCTTTCATGCGGCGGAATGAAAGCAGCTATCCCTGCCTGATCGAGCGAAACGTAATTTGCTAACGTGCCGTACCTGGTGTCTGCCACTGCCTCTTTTACTCGCATTCCTGTATGCCGGATATGGCACTGAAGGACATCGTTTAGCAAATGCTCTTCCCCAGCAATTCCAGTGGTGGCTATCGCCGCCGTGACAACCAGTCCCTTCTTTCCCGAGACGGCCACATGGGCCTTGTAAGCCAGCCTGAGACCCCCTCTGATGCTGTGAACAATGGTGGCTTCGGGAACGAGGCCGACTACTTCTTAAACATGTCAGAACCAGATCCTGAGAACATACGCCAAAATAGGAAGACAAGAGCATCAAATGGCTTTTAAAGAGGGCTATTGGGCTTGCTCATGCTAAGCAATCAAGGTTTCTTCATGTGGCTGGGACCGATTTCACCGTATAAGGTGAATAGAGTATTTGACCAGAATTCCTCGCCAGCCTGTATCCCACTTTGGCAAATCGATATTACACCCGCTCTGGAGTTGCAGGATAGTTATCCTGTATAGCGTATGGCTCGGTTTGGCCGGGTCACAATCACTCATTTTGTGACACCAATATTCCATATCATTCAGTTTTATATGTTGGTGTCATATTAATGCTTATATCCATACGCTATAATAATACTATCTCGCTCAGGTTGCCGGGGTTTTTGGAGTCAGGCAAAAGGAGGGGTACAGAATTACTATGATAAGGAACCTACAGGATTACATTTCTCAGGCAGAAGAAATTAATCAGAACTGGAAACTAGATATTGCCACTAATCATATCTGGTTTAGAGGGCAAACCGATATATCAGCGCTTTGACGAGGTACTTACCACAAAGTATAATAAGCCTAAAATAGAGGTCGTTACTAAAGTTGGTTAGCAAACGGTTAAATTAAACACAATTTTGGCTTATGCGCCTGTAGCTCAGCGGATAGAGCATCGGTCTTCGGAACCGGTGGTCGAGAGTTCGAATCTCTCCAGGCGCGCCAAATTTTGAAGCTAATTTCACCCCTTTTAGAATTTCCACCAGTAGACATAACTGGGTTTTGCTACTAATTTGCTACTAATCTTTTACAACGACCGCTTTTACAGGCGTGATTTTCATAATTTCATCAAAGCGGTTAGCGGCTGCTTGCTGAAGTCCCGGAGCGACATGACTATAGGTGTCAAGGGTTATCTGAATAGAACTATGGCCAAGTCTCTCTTGAACAATCTTTGGATGTATCCCCTGTTTGAGCATTAAGCTGGCATGGGTATGCCGTGCATCGTGTAACCGGATACCTTTTAATCCAGCCCGGCCTGCCAGCTTAACCCAGGCGTGTGTCACGCTATTTGGCAATAGTGGTCTACCATCATGCTGACAGAATACCAGGTCAGCATCATTCAAAGATAATCCTAACGTTTGTCTCAATTGTTCTTGTTGCGCTCTGTGTTCCTTAAGCACAGAGACCATAGATGGTGAAATAGAAACCAAACGCCTGCTCTTATCTGTCTTTGGCTGTCTATAAACAATCTCACCGTCTTTAAGATGGTGCAAAGTCCTGTTAACCGATAGCTGGCACAGAATCAAGTCCAGGTCGCACCATCTTAAGGCAAGTAGTTCACTTCTACGCATACCAGTAAAGAGGGCTGTGTAAAATAAGGGGTAATATTGCGTTGACCGCGCCATTTCCAAAAAGATATGAACATCTGTCTCATTCATAGTCTGCATTTCGTGATGTTGAACACGCGGGAGTTCAATGGCGTCAACAGGATTACGAGGTATCATGCCCAGCTTTAAGGCGTGCTGGAGGGCAGTATGTAAACAGACGGCGTGATGTCTGACCGTCCGGGAGCTTAAACCTTGGACTGAACCCCTGAAACTGGACAGATTAGGTTAGGAATGTTAGGAGGTCTGGCAGGGTCTGGATAAATTATAATGGGAGGAAGAAAGGACCTTGCCATGAGGAATCAGAGAAATTTCAGTGTAGATACCCACGGGCAAG
>JAZDPB010000027.1:0-4757 GCA_043797985.1 Chloroflexota bacterium | reverse complement strand
GTAGTAGAGATAGTCGAAAACGTCATCGGAAGATGGGCAAACCGGCTTGTCAATGATTTGCTGTCTCATGAGTTCGGTGGGCAATTGGTGCAGTAGCTCTATGAAAAACATGCAGCGGGGCGCAATTCCTATCCGCTCGAGCTCGCGGGGAGAAGCCGACATGAAGCCCCTCAGGGTGTGAAACTCTTTAATGGATGTCTGCGCCAACTCTCTTGACTCCTTCGGGGGCAGACACAGGCTCAAAACCAGTTCAATGATGTCTTCGTCATCTAGTCCCTTAAGGCCTGACGTAACAAACCGCTTTTGCAGCTTGACCAAGGATGTCCCTGATGGGGCTGAAGTCACTTTTTCCCCCTGGCTTAGCACCAACGTGCTCCCCCGCTTGAAGAAAGTAAACTTGTGGTGCAATGAGACGTCAAGCACCTCACTAGCGGTGTATTGGTTAATCTGATAAGTACAAATAGCCAGCATATTGTACTTCGTAATGACATTGTTTACTTCGGCTTCATACTCAGCGAATCTCCTCTTGTCTCTCTTGCCGAGCCAAGCAGTATCACCCGTTATCCTCATGCCATCATAACCCGCTGCGAGTGCTTTTTGGAGTTTATCTATCCATGCTTCAAGAACCCTTTCAAGGTCAAGTTCACCGTCTTTCAGATACCACTCTCTATAAGGGATTATCTCTATCTGCCGCTTCCGCTGATACCGGGCGAAACCAGCGGTAGCCTTTTGCATTGCCCTTTTCCATTCCTGTTCACTGAGAGATTCTGGGAGCACCCACATGCAAAACTCGTTATTGTCTAAACCGGCCCTGAAGTATGGAACCAAGGTGTCCAACAGGTCCTGTCTGCTGTCGTAGAACAGGCAAACATGTGTGCCCCAAGGTACGGCACCTAATACATCAATCCCTGTTTCTCTGGGCTGTCCTTTCATGACCTACTCCTTCGTCAGAAGGTTACCACACCACCAGATCATCAACTGCGATGTCACCCGACCTGCCGAACAAGCACCTGGTCGTTCGAAATTCTTATATCTGCAATTTAAGTCATCATAACGTTGTTAACACACATAGCGGTCTCGTAGCAAAGTTACTCCCGCCGTGGCATAATTGTCAATTTTGCAACTCTTCTTACGAGCAAAAAACTAATCTTTCTTCTAACAGTAAAGTTAAAGTGCAGAGATTCAGCGTTGGGAAGCTAATTCGCTCTTCAGACCACACAGCGTTCGGTTCCAAAGTGCCCCCTTTCGCTGATTAAGCAAGCGGTTTTTAGCCCCTCCCTGTTTGCCCGGTAATTAAATGGGCCATATCGCTCATTCAGTTCTGCTGGTGTATCTAGTCTAATCACTTAAACCTGTTCCACAGGCTCTCGGCAGTAGGTGCTGTCAGCTTCGCGAGCGCGCGCTCGCGACGACGTCATCGTTGTACGACTACAACGTAGGTTGCTTCCCAAATTGGCCAACAAAAATCTGCCTCGCTTTTCCCACCACATCAAGCTAATTCTAGTTTATGGGCGATGTAAGATATTCACTCAACTGCTCAAATCGACCCTTATCCAATCTCACATTAATAAGCGAAAGGTGGTATTCCTTCACCATTCTTGTTTCCTTCACTTCCTTCACATCAATATCAACGGGAAGAAGAGGTATTACGTCATGATAGGCACCAATGAATAAAATACCTGTCTCCCCATCACCAAGAGTCTGAGCAATTCTCCCAGCCATGAAGCTGTCTCTGTCTCTTAGTAATTTCTTAGCCGCTATCTTGTACTTCAGCGAAGCTGCTATTCTCCCCAACTTCGATTTCGATTTAACTACTTTGCTAATGAAGTCGTATTCTTTCTTAACCAGAGAAAAGTCCTCAGTCTTAACCAGTTCTGCTCCTTTCCCCAGCAACTGCGCTATAATTTCATAGTTTTTGCTACCGTCTTTAACTCCCTGCTCTACGATCTTCATACCTATTTCGCCGTCAGCTATCAACCCATCCTGGTATAGCTTGAAACCAGCAGCCGGTAGCGAGTCTAAGAAGTCAGCTATGGAAAGCCAAAAACCCTCGATTGTTATTTTGTGGCTCTGCCAGAGATCTTCTCCCAGCTTGGTGCGGCCTCTCTTGTCGATAGCTCCAGCTACCGTTCCCAGGTCAGCGCTGGTGTGGATTATAGGGATGACGTATAATTTTCTCATCGTTCGCCTTGCTACGAATAATGTTGTGTAGCTATCTTGACACTACATTCTCTATCCGATTTATATCTGTCGGATTTGATTCTGCAATCGGGACTCAATTCAAACCCCATCCAAGTCAACACATCATCATGCTCGACTGTGGATGTCCAGCTATGAAAAGGTCTCTCTCATGTTTATTGTTATAATTCGTTAATCGAAGTATCACCACGCTTACGGAGCGTCTTACGTTCAAAGCTAAGAACGTTCCCTTCCTCTTCATCGATTGTTACCTCATAGCCTCCCAAAAGATCCTGAGCATCTGGAATAGACTTTCTTTCAATCAACTCCACGGTGACAAGCCATTTTCCATCATCTTTGGATAGCCCCCTCACACCGTCAAACTCTAGTTCGGTAAGTTTGCCTATTACCTCTTGCGCTATTTTGCCTGCTTCCATTGCATTTACCATAGTATCACCTCCTATTTTTTAAGATATTTTTTCCGCTTTAAGCTCAAGAACACCATTTCTATAGTTTGAAATTAGCTTACCTTTGACTGGACAGGGTAAGGTTATTTCTTTATGAAATTTTGTGAATGCGCCTGTGCCGGAAATAATGAGCAAACTGTCCTTTAACTCAGTTCTTATGTCTTCCCTAGCTACTCCTGGGAGCTCCGCAATTATCTTTAGATAGTCTCCTTCATCGAAAATGTCCACCATCACATCCTTCTGTTTCTTCAGTATTACCGTCTCCGCCTTTACAGGAGGTTGACTACCTCTTAAAGTAGTTCGGGGAGGAATGTTAGTTCTTCTTATCATCCCTTCTCCTGCTTTCTTCATGGGGGCTTCCCTTAGCTGGCGCTCGATTTCACTATTGATAGTGCCAAGTCTCTCCTGGAAAACATCTGACTTCTCTAAACTGTTTACCAGGCTACCAAGCCCAGGGATTATCTGACCCAGCGAGTGAAGGATACCCTCAGCCGTTCTTTCAGGTTGTTCTTTCTCTTTTGTAATGCTGTTTTTACTTCGGTTTGTATCTTGCATTGTTTAACTCCTATGTCCTCGCTTCAGACAGAACTTTCTCTTTCCTGTTTTCTCGTTCCCGGAACCTTGTCATTTCATCCCAGTCAGTCATTAATCCATATTCCAGCATTGTTTCCATCCCGGCGATAGCAGCCCTGAGATTTACGGCTATAAGAGGGATGCCACTAACTGTGATTATGACATCAGCGTTAATGATAACCCCTTTATCTAGAACCCTGTCGAGCAGGTCTGTGAGTGTTGCATGAAGGTCACGGGTCGGTTCCATGGCTACTTCACCGTCACAAAACTGTATGGTGGCCAGGGCCCGGTGAAACGAACGGAAAAGCCATCCATCTTATTTATGTTCTCTAGTTCATCGGATAGCGGTTTAGTTTTACCCCTGGCAACAAGGCATGAGAGGTTTATTAGCATCTGCTTATCCACCTCTGTCTTTGTCTTCTCTACCCTAAGCTCACTCACACAGCCCTCAATTCTATGGTAAAAGTCTTTGAAGTAATTTTCAGCCTCTTTCACCATCTCCTGTTTCAGGAGTTTTTCCAGACGCTGTTTGTACATATAGGCTAAGCCTTTTGATTTAGACTTTATTTCTTCCTCGAGTTTTAGAAGCTCCGGGTTAGTTTGGGAAATCACTCCGGCAAGGGTATTGGGCTCCCAAAATACTTGAACCCCGTATTCTTCATTACCTCTTACCCGATCCAACTTTTTCTTAAGGTCCTCAGCTTCCTCAACAAGCCACTTTCGTATGTTATCCTCGGCACTACCTTCATCCGTGTCCTGGATGATAGTATCAAAACTCATCGGAAGAACAGTGCCAAACCTATCATGTGCAGCTTCAACTACTCTCTGGTGGCTGATTACCCAGCGGTGTACTATATCCTTATCGCTGGAAGAGTATGGCTCAGCAGAGCAGTTATGGACTATAGCACAGAGACTATCATAAGGGATGGTATAGACCTCATTATCATCGATGCCAATATCACCAAAATTTAGCACCTCGCCAGCTTCAGCAATGCAGTAAACGTATCGCCCGCAGTTATTTGCGCTCATGCTGGCTCACCTTCCTTAGCCGAAATTAGCCATTTATCAGGGTTTAAAAAATTGTCTAAAACATCATCCACCGCGCTGTCCAGCCCATCCCTGACACTCCTGACTGCCTCGGCAATACCATTCTCTTGTTTTATCTGTTTAATAGCTTCATCCAGGTCCATAAGAGCCGCGCCAAGTCTCTCCATCTCTTCCTCGGTCAAGCTGCCTCCATCCATTCGTCTAAAAGCCTGGTGTACCAAGGCATCCTGGATAATTTCCACTAGCGCAATGACCAGACCCAGAACGCCCTGCTTCAGATTTCCTTCATCTATCTTTATCGTCATAGGGCACCTCGAATCCTTACTCAGCCGTTACTTTGGTTGTCTCGGCTTTCACTTTCTTCCAGCCGGGAGCATTTATATTTGTCCCCGAAGGGAACTCCAGACCATACTGGGCGGCAGTCTCAAAAGACGCCACGGCTGCCCTTATCTTTATTCCCAGTAACTCAACACCAACCAGGGACACAGAGAT
>JAZDPB010000005.1:0-2612 GCA_043797985.1 Chloroflexota bacterium | reverse complement strand
GTGAATGACGGAGTGCCCTCTTGTGAGCGGGGAGACTTTAGTGGGTAAGAGCGCAGGGTTAACTCTCTTCCCAGCCCGGTAATCCTCTTTTGTGTACGTCTCCAACCCTCCCACTTCTTCGGAAGTCGCAAGTTACTTTTTTGTTACCCTAGTTAACAATCCGCCCTATTATTGGATGCTTACCCCCAGGCAAATTGAAAAATAACTCGCGTTGGCGTAGAATATTTCTCGGTAGCCGCGCCATCTGGATTAATTGGGAACAAGATTATGACCAAGAGATTATTATTTGTTATTCTATTAACAATGCTGTTATATACTGGTTGCATTCAGCGAGTAGCAGAAACACCTACACCTAGTCAAGTTGAAACACCGGCAACAACCGAGACACTGACGTCTACGTCCACCCCAGATGAAAAAGAACCCACTCCACTTGAA
This sequence comes from Chloroflexota bacterium, assembly GCA_043797985.1. GTDB lineage: Bacteria > Chloroflexota > Dehalococcoidia > Dehalococcoidales > UBA2162 > JAZDPB01. The sequence goes on along the minus strand of JAZDPB010000005.1, from coordinate 2,177 downwards.
GAATTGGAGCTTAGACTGGTTGAGACTGCGCCGCCCTCATACCGATTGGAGGTATCCCCTCTATTTGTTGATGGAGGCCTCTGTTTTGCGGGCTCACTGGCTGTGTTGGCCAAATACACTGACTCTTCGGTGGAGCCAGAGGATATCATTGGCTACGGAGGACTCGGCCCAATCGGTTATTACTCATCCGAGCAGCAGAAATTTGTTATAAGAGGCCAGAACTTGGCGCCAAGTACAATAGCATTAGCTGCACGTAACCTTGGCTTTGATATTATTATGGGCATCGCTAAAGATGGAAGAATTGATGGTACTACAACCGATGGCATAAACATAACTTTAGAAAGTCAAGCAAATAATATTACATATTACTATAGCGATGACGAAGCATTCGATTTCTTGAAAAGGGTTATTGCTTCTGGATACCCCGTAGCGGTGCATCTTAATATTATCGAAGTGATGAGTGACTTTGCCAGCATATCTAATGACTGGGTCAAAAGGATGAAGAGTTTTAGCTCATTACCAAATAAGTCTGAATTCATGGTAGTAACTGGATACGACGAAGCGAACGTATATCTAATCGACCCGATTGACCCTGGGAAACCAACCAACCTGTTGACAAGAACCGATAACTTTCTTGCTGCATGGAATGTACCAAAGAACATGGTAGGGTCTAATGTTGGGCCTTACTGGATGATATACATCACCAAAAGTGGAGATAGAAAACAGGTAAACGATATTCTGACTTGGAATAAACAAAGATCAGTAAACGTCCCTTCAGATATTAGGCTCTGGGCTGAACAGGCTACCGACGAAACTGTGAACACGTTTACGTCTCAAGATTTTGCTCATATTTCAGCCGCTAGGTCAATTTACGCCAAGTTTTTGGACAAGAATGGCAGACACGAATCAGCATTCTCTTATGAGCAATCTAGCAAGTTATGGGAGGGCCTGTCTAAAAGCCTCAACTTAAGCGATGATCTGCGGGAAATAGCTGACCTGGAGGAGCAAGCACAGGGGCTGTATTGAACCACAACTATACAAATAGACTTATCAAGGTTTTTTCGGACTTCTGTGCTGGTTATTAGTTTCTGGCATTCCGCATAAAAGAATAGGGCACACCATAACAAGTCTATCACCTATTGTGTGCCCTATATTATTTACCAAACAAACTAAATGACTACTTGATTATTAACCTTACTGTATCCTCACCCCTGAATTCCGTTCCGTCAACGAGAGGGCCGGTCAGCAAAAGGGTTACTTCTTTCGCGGAACCATCCAAGGCGTTAATGACATCCTGACGGTTGAACTTCACCATCAGGTCAGCTACCCCATCTTCATCATAATCCCCTATCGCCGTAGGTGTTAGCTGGACTGCGACGGTTGTACTGTTGACATCCATCATGACACTGGACACATCAATTTGGGATACATCGTAACCGGTGGGGAGCTCTATATAGGCGGTAACCGCGTTCTTATCACTCTTGCTCTTCAGGTTCAGAGACTCAGGCTTGATGTCAATATCAGCTTCTATGTAGATTGCCAGGATGAAATTGATGCCCGAGGGGTTTACCTCCTCGGTGACGGATAAAATATCGGCGTCCTCCTGACTATACTTCTCCTGCCAGAACTCAGTGATGTAATCGCTGTCACCTGGGCCCAGCCTGAGCGGTGCCGGGGATTGTATCACGTAGGTGCCATACGGGAGACCCCTGATGATATAATTTCCGTTTTCACCCGTTGTGGTCACCAGGCCTCCCGGGCTGCCATCGGCAAACCTGACAAGGAGGCTGACCTGTGATAGAGGCTGGCCGGTTTCGGCATCTGTAATCGTTCCGGATATGGTACCGCCGGGGCCAAGGGTAAAGTCGATGCCGCTAATACTCTGCCCACTAATGGATACCGGCTGAGCCATGTTCCAGCCGAAGGTCTCCGAGTAGAATTCTACGGCGTGTCCAGTCGCCAGGGCAGCCACCCTATATTCTCCATCAGGAAGAGTACTGGTGGTATAGTAACCCAAGCTATCGGTAGTAGCTCTATCTTCCGGCGGGCTCTCCAGAGGACTTGATTGCTCATAGTCCCAGACCACGACTGCCGCCCCCTCGATTGGCTCACTGGTATCAGCGTCATAGACATAGCCTGAAATTGAGTTCGGGGCAAATCCGGCATGTATGGTGTGG
>JAZDPB010000178.1:0-5501 GCA_043797985.1 Chloroflexota bacterium | reverse complement strand
GGTCTGGAACCTGCCGATGCTTTTAAGAAGATTGCTGAAGCTGGAATGAAAGACCCGGATAAAATAAAGTTTGTCTCCAGAGGCGACAATTCAGGTACACACGGAGCTGAAAAACGGCTATGGGCAGATGCGGGATACGATTATGCTACGGATATCCAGAAGTCTGGTAAGTGGTATATCGAAGCCGGACAAGGCATGGGGCCGACTTTGATGATGGCAAATGAGCAGAATGCGTATGTTCTCTGCGACGGTTCCACATTTACATCGTCTAAGGGGAAGCTAGCTCTAGTATCTCTGGTCAATAAGCCGTCGGAGGCTACTCTGAACATATATAATGCGTATGCCATTAGCCCAGATAAAGTGAAAACTGCCAAAATAAAAATAGCCAATGACTTTATCAACTGGCTCATTTCTCCTGACGTGGAGAAACTTATCGGTCAATATGGCGTGAAAGAGTTTGGCGGACCGCTGTTTAATCCGATAAGTGATGGCGGCTGTACATATCCAGCCTGTCCTAATCTGACTGACAATATGAAGCCAGTTCAATAAATAGACTGGTGACTTATTGTCTGTTTTCCTTGGGAGGTCGCCGGTTGCTTTTCCTGGCGACCTCCCAGGATAATATTTAAGGTGGTGACTTGAACGAAGTTCTACAGGGATTTGTCAAAGCGTTCGAGCTCCTGGTAACGCTTGACCCGGAAGTTCTGGAAATAACCGGGAGAACGCTGGCGATAGCGCTTTCTTCCTGCGTTATAGCAATGGTGCTTTGCTTGCCGGTGGGGAGCCTGATACATTTCAAAAGGTTTCCGGGTAAGAGGATTTTAATCAACATCATCCAGACCTTCTACAGTATACCGACAGTAGTCGTTGGCTTATTTGTTTTCATTCTCTTTTCACGGACAGGACCATTTGGTGTATTCAACCTGATGTTTACTCCTACTATTATGGTTATCGGTCAGGTAATTCTGGTTTCACCTATAGTGCTGGGACTCGTTATTGCCGCTTTAAGCGGCGTGGAGAAAGGTGTCTTCGAAACAGCCTTTTCACTGGGTGCCAGCCGGTTTCAGTCGACTTTTCAGGTAATAAGGGAGGCGAGGTATGCCATTTTGTCAGTCGTGACCATGGGTTTTGGCAGAGCCATTTCAGAAGTAGGTCTGGCTCTCATGGTCGGTGGCAATGTCAGAGGATTTACCAGGGTAATTACTACGGCGATAGCGCTGGAAACCTCCAAGGGTGATGTCGAACTTTCTATCGCCCTGGGTATTATCTTAATCTTGGTGGCTTTACTGGTGAATATCGTTCTCAACAGGCTCCAGCAGAAGTGAGAGACAAATGGCATTGATTGAAACAGCGGAGATATTCCAGAACTACGACGGTAAAGACATACTGAAAAACGTCAATCTCAAAATTGACCGAGCTGAGATTTTTGCCCTCATCGGGCCTACAGGCGCGGGCAAAACCACGCTTATCAGAATCCTGGACCTGCTTGAGCCACCTTATTCAGGAAGGGTTTTTTTCGATGGTGTGGATGTAACCAACCCGGGAGTTGACCGGCTAGAAGCGAGGCGCAGAATGTCTTATGTGCAGCAAAGGCCTCTCGTTTTCACAATGAATGTCTATGACAATATTACCTGTGGTCTCAGGTGGCGCCATATGAAGTCAGCTACTATCAAACGAAAGACGGAGGAAGCTCTAGAACTGGTGGGGATGACTAGTTACAGAAATAGGAATGCCAAGACATTATCTGGTGGTGAAACACAACGTGTAGCAATTGCCCGTGCTCTTGTGACAGACCCTGAAGTCCTATTCCTCGATGAACCAACCGCTAATATGGACCCGATTTCCACGGCGAAGATAGAGGAAGTTCTGGCTCATATTATTAACGAACGGAAGACTACAATCATAATGACGACTCATAATATGTCGCAAGGTCAACGTCTGGCTGATAGAATCGGTGTGCTTGTAAATGGTGAAATACTTCAAACAGGGAATGCCCGCGACATATTCATCTACCCGACGAATAGAGAGGTAGCCGAGTTTGTCGGTATCGAGAATATTATGGATGGGGTAATTGTGTCTAATGAAGATAAGGTGGTCACTATAGATGTCGGTGGCAGACTTATCGAGGCGATTTCAGATTACGCCATCGGTGAGAAAGTTTCGGCGTGCCTCCGGCCGGAGGACGTGATAATAGCACCTTCTAAAATTTCAAGCAGCGCCAGAAACTCATTCCTGGGAGAAGTGACCCGGGCCGCTACCATTGGCTCGCTTACCCGCGTAGAAATAGATTGTGGTTTTACACTAATTGCTCTGGTTACGAGAAGGTCAGCCGAGGGACTGGGTTTGGAAAAAGGAAAGCAAGTCTATGCCACCTTTAAGACTACCAGTGTTCACGTGCTCAAGAGGGAACGTAGTTGAACCAGCATTTGCTACCGTACCCGTTGGCGAGGAATCCAGCGCGGAGATGTGATAAAATGGCTGATATCAAAGCTGAGAAATCAGGTAGCTCCATAAAAAGGAGAAAACATGACCGGTCTTTATGACTCCTGGCAGCGCCAGATTAATTACCTGCGAATTTCGGTTACCGACCACTGCAACTTGAACTGTATCTACTGTTCGGCGGACTCGATACCCTTTCTGCCCCGAAGCGAAATCCTCTCCTACGAAGAAATCCAGCGCGTGGTTCAGGTAGCTGCCAGCATGGGTATTAGCAAAGTACGCCTTACCGGGGGTGAGCCTCTATTAAGACCGGAACTGAGTAAATTAGTCGGTATGCTTTCCCGGATAGAGGGCATTGACGATATCTCGCTTACTACCAATGGGATACTGCTGGGTAAGTATTCTGTCGAGCTTAAAGAAGCTGGCTTAAAGCGGGTCAATGTGAGTCTGGATACACTGAAGGAGGACAGGTTCAGACGCATTACCGGTGGAGATAGATTGGGAGATGTGCTCAATGGTATCGAGGCGGCTACTCTTGCTGAACTGGAACCGGTTAAGATAAATACGGTGGTATTGCGTGGCATAAACGACGATGAGGTTATCGATTTTGCTCGAATGAGCATTAGCCAGGGATGGCATGTCAGGTTTATAGAATTCATGCCTTTCGGGGCGCCGAAGGCTGAATCTATCGGAACAGTATCCGCTCAGGAAATCCGGGAGCATATTCAATCTCTGGGCAAACTTGAGCCTTATGCCGGCAAAACTGGTAATGGTCCTGCCAGATATTATCGGTTTGCTGGGGCTGGGGGTACTATTGGTTTCATTACCCCGATGACCGAGCACTTCTGCCAGACCTGTAACCGCCTTCGTCTTACCGCTGATGGAAAGTTGCGTCCCTGCCTCCTTGACGATGACGAGGTCGGCTTGAGGGAACCGCTACGCAATAGAGCTAAAACCGACGAGCTAAAACAGCTTATTCAGCAAGCAGTCACTATGAAGAGAGAACAACATCAGCTGGAGGAGGGGCTTGCTCCTACGAGACGGCCGATGCGTCAGATAGGGGGCTAGAGAGGTAGACGCTTTGAAGTATCTGGTGCTTGATGCCATGGGGGTAATCTACAGCGTTGGTGACGATGTTAAAGACCTGCTCTGTCCGTTTGTTGAAGAGAAGGGTGGGGTAGGGGATGTCTCTAGAATTGAGGGCCTTTACCTCTCAGCGAGTCTCGGGAGTATGAGCGCTTCTGAATTCTGGAAGGCGGTTAGTCTATCTCCTGAAGTTGAAGATGAATACCTACAGAGACTCAAGCTTTCTGACGGTCTCATTAACTTTCTTGAGAAAGTGAAATCGCAAGACTATGAAGTGTGGTGTTTATCGAACGACCTGTCGGAATGGTCGAGGAAACTGCGGGCTCGCTTCGGATTGGATAATTATTTTCGTGGCTTTATTGTGAGCGGTGACGTGGGTATTAGGAAGCCGACCTCAGCAATGTTCGATTATCTCTTGCAGAGACTGGATACAAAACCGTCCGAAGTGACTTTTGTGGATGACCAGCTTCGAAACATAGATTCAGCAGCAGCATTGGGCTTTCATACGGTTCTCTTTGCCCCTTCTGGTGGCGTGCTTTCTAAGAAACATCAGATTGTGATGACCTTTAGTGAGTTGCTATTTCTGCTAACCCAATAAGGAACAAGGGGTCCAAGAGGGTCGAAGACCCTCTCTCATCTTCATTCCCCCTTCCCTTACCAAGGGAAGGGGGTTAGGGGGTGAGGTTGGGACTGCACAGAAAGACTTACAAGGGAGGATAGAGATGACCAAGCTAACGCATGTAAACTCAAGAGGTGAAGCCCGGATGGTTGATGTCGGACAGAAGGGTGATACCCAGCGCGAGGCTGTAGCCAGGGCAAAAGTAACGATGAAGCTGGACACTCTGGAACAAATCAAGGCTGCCACACTTAAGAAAGGAGACGTTCTGGCTGTAGCCAGGGTGGCTGGCATCATGGCAGCCAAAAGAACGCCCGACTTGATACCTCTTTGCCATCCAATCCTGATTGACAATATCGCCATTGAATTCGACCTTTCTGAGAATGAGTCTATAGGAATCATCGCCACAGCGAAAAATACCGGTAAGACCGGGGCAGAGATGGAGGCTCTGGTCGCTGCCTCGGTCGCCGCTTTGACAATCTATGACATGGCAAAGTCTGTAGACCGGGGGATGACCATTGCCGAAATATACCTGGAAAGTAAGAAGGGCGGGAAAAGCGGGACTTACCGGAGGAAAGGGAAAGATTAGCGGTATATCCCCTGTTGTAGTAGGGATATACCGCTTCTTCGGTCAGCTTTTTCAGGGTGGCTGGTATTATTCGGGAGTCCGTCACTGGAGACTAGCAATTTTTACTGCCTTGTCTTTTATATCTGTGTTTTCAGCCGGGTATCCCTTCCAAAAATAGGGCCACCCAATGGGGCATGCTTTGATGCAAAGAGCACAGGTGAGTCCGCTGCCACGAATACCTACACCTCCCCCCGTGATTCGTTCAAAAGGCGTAAGGCTGGCTAACGCCTTCCAGTAATCCATGTTGTAGCCCTTGTTACGGTGGAGTCGGCACTTGTAATGGTCTACCGTGCCATCTCCACGCAGGGCTTTCGGGGGACACGCTTTTATACAGGCATTCCCGCAGCGTTCAGGCTGGCACAGCCGTTCCTTTAAGGGACTGTCCGTCTCGAGGGGGGCTTCAGTAATTATTGAAATCACTCTAATCCGGGAACCAAACTTCGGTGATAGCAGAAGGGAGTTAAGACCTATCTCCCCGATTCCGGCGGCGACAGCGGTATGGCGATGTGAATATATTCCGGTTAATCTTACCTGTGGCTCTTTGCCTTCTTTCAGAATTTCTACCTTAGCCAGTTGCTCGGTGGATGTGACCGGTAATGTCTGATAGTACCCTTCGTCTTCAAGGGAAACAGTGACGTGGTGCGCTATCTGATGCAGGATATTGTTTAGCATCTGGTAAGCAAAAAGGGGATAGTGGATATATCTCGGCATCCTTTCCACGATGTAAGCGCG
>JAZDPB010000147.1:0-39870 GCA_043797985.1 Chloroflexota bacterium | reverse complement strand
GCTTGGCACGCTAGTCAAGTTCCCACTCATGTTCATCAGCGGTGTCTTTGTTCCTTTAAGCCAACTCCCCACCGTCGCCAGAATCATCGCTAATATTTCTCCCCTTACTTACTTTACCGACCTTGCCCGCTATGCTACCGGTGGTCAGAATTTGTATCCGGCTCCAGTAAACCTCGGTGCTATTGCGCTCTTTACTGTGGTTTCCTGGATTATCGCCGTGAAACTTCATAACCGTACCCTGCCCATGAGAGTTTAGATTAAATTAAAATAGTTAAGAAGGGCATAATAATGAATAATCAGCTGGAAACAAGAATAAAATTAGCTTTAATTAACGGACGCTTACCCTGCCCGGCTGCCTTTACAATCGCAAAGGATTTAAATCTCGAACTGAAAGAGGTCGGTCAGGCCGTAGATAAACTCGGCATCCGGGTCTCTGACTGTCAGCTCGGTCTTTTCGGAAAGCCTCATAAAGCCTAGGGTATGGGCTTATCTCTTCCGGGCATGATAAAGGTAAAGGAGGGGAAAATGTTATCGGGGCAGCTTCCAGGAGAAACAGATTGGCTTTCGCTCTGGTGGGGTTTGGCCAATGCTCAACATAGCCAGGGAGAAGCCGGTGGCTCATTTGCGAGTAAGGAGCGGGCTCAAGAATTTGAGGCTGGCTCAAGAAGAAAAAGTCGGGAAAAGAGACAGGTCTTCCTCGAACTGCTTCAAAAGGACCTGAAGCCTCATGAGACGGTGCTTGATATTGGCGGCGGCACTGGAAGGCTCGCCATTCCACTGGCTAAGGTTGCTAGGGAGGTTACAGTGGTCGAGCCTGCAAAAGCAATGTCGGATATTCTTTTAGAAAAATCCCATGTGGAAGGTTTAAAGAACATAAGAATCATCCAAAAGATCTGGGAAGAAGCAGAAGTTGTACCCCACGACATTGCTATCTGCGCCCATGCCATGTACGGCAGTACGGATTTCGCGGGGTTTGTCCGAAAAATGGAGAAGTCTGCCCGAAGAAGGTGCTACCTATCGCTGCGGCTCATTACACCGACGGGCATCATGGCAGAAATATCCCGTGACATCTACGGCAATCCAAATGATAGCCCGAATTTCATCATCGCCTATAATGCCCTTTATTCCATGGGAATCTTCGCCAGCGTTCTGGTCGAGGAAGATGTCTTCCACTGGACAAGCTCCGACATAGAGAGTGCCCTAGAGATGGCAAAACGGCATCTTTATCTTAAGTCAACTAATGAACACGATAAGCATATTCGCAGTGTCCTTACCCGCCGTCTCACGTTTAAGGATGGCTCCTATGTCTGGCCAGACGGAATGTGTGGGGCTTACGTCTGGTGGCAACCCAATAGGACCTAAAATTTGCTCAACATAGTCGTCGATATTCTATCTATGTTGGCTTTTACCATCCTTTTCCGCTACTAGCTCGGTGTATCTATTTCACACATCCGTGGGATTTCCCTAGATAAGTGGTGCTGCATGTAAACAAGCATATTGTCTGTGTGGTGAAAGATATGCTATAGTCTCTACCGAGGAATTCTGCAAGAGAGGAGGTTTCATATGTCCAGAGGTTATATGGGTAAGATACTATGGGTTGACCTTTCCAAAGGGAAGCTAAAGGATGAAGCACTGGATGAGAAGCTCTGTCGGGATTTCATTGGTGGCTATGGGTTGGGTGCCAAAATTATCTATTCCCGCCAAAAGGGTGGCGTTGACCCGTTAGGCCCGGATGCTATCTTGGGGATTCTTACGGGACCATTTACGGGCACTCCTGCTCTATCAGGCACCAGATACGTGGTCGTGGGTAAATCGCCATTAACCGGAACCTGGGGGGATGCTAACTCGGGTGGGGATTTTGGCCCCTTTCTGAAATACGCTGGTTACGATGGGGTCTTCTTCACCGGAATATCGCCAAAGCCGGTCTATGTTTTTATTAATAATGGCAAAGCTGAGTTGAGAGACGCAGCTCACCTGTGGGGTAAGGACACCTTTGAAACTGAGGATGCGCTCGAAGCCGAATTGGGTAAGGATATTCACTCATGCAGTATTGGTCCAGCCGGAGAGAAACTTTCGCTCATCGCTGCAGTCATGAACAATAAAGGCAGAGCTGCAGGCCGCTCTGGTTTAGGTGCTGTTATGGGAGCAAAGAAGGTCAAGGCTGTGGCAGTTATCGGCAATATGAAGATTCCGATGGCTGATGAAACAAAAGCCAATGAGCTACGAAGGAAATATATAACTGAACTGAGAGAGCCATTTGCCAAGATGTTCCGTGATTTTGGTACTCCAGCCATTACTGCGCAATCTGCTCTCAATGGCGATTCGCCAGTCAAGAACTGGGGTGGTGTTGGCGTTGTCGATTTCCCGAATCCTGCTCCGATTGGGCTTGATCCAATCATGGAGCGGCAGTCGAAGAAATATGCCTGTTTCCGGTGTCCCTTTGGGTGCGGTGGCCTCATGAAAGAAGGCAAGGAATATGAATATGAGGCTGGAGCCCATAAGCCAGAATATGAAACACTCTGTATGTTCGGCAGCAACTGCCTTAATAATAATGTCGAATCGATAATTAAAGCCAACGATATTTGTAATCGCGCCGGCATCGATACTATCTCAGCCGGAGCAAGCATCGCTTTTACTATCGAATGCTATGAGAATGGGCTTATTACGAAAGAGGATACCGGTGGTATCGAGATGACCTGGGGTAATCACCAATCGATTATTGCCATGACGGAGAAACTCGCCAGGAGAGAAGGCTTTGGTGCTGTTATTGCTGATGGTGTCAAGAAGGCGGCAGAGAAAATCGGGAAAGGGTCAGAAAAATATGCGATGCATATTCAAGGGGAAGAACTTCCGGCTCATGACTCCAAGCTGGGATATCACTATGCTACAACCTACCGAATGGATGCAACGCCGGCTCGCCATACTCAGGGTTCGGAAGGATTTGTCCCGCCAGGCTTAGTCGACAAATTCAATCCCAAGTCCTTCAGCGGTCGTGGTGAAGGCCATAAGAGGGGTAGCAACCTAACCCACATTATGAACTCCGCCGGGATGTGTATGTTTATGTATGTTACTCTACCTACCGCTCAAGCTGTCCCTGAGTTCATGAGTGCTATCACCGGATGGAACGTAACTCTTAACGATATGCTTAAAACTGGTGAGAGGATTGCCAATATGCGTCATGCCTTTAATCTGCGCGAGGGTTTGAACCCATTAAAGTTTAAGGTGCCGGACAGATTAGTGGGTATTCCACCACAGAAAGCGGGTCCTCTGGCTGGTGTGACCGTTGATGAGAAAACAATGGTTGATGAGTATATGATGACAATGGACTGGGACACTAAAACCACCAAACCAAGTAAGAAAAAGCTACAGGAATTAGGATTGGACGATGTTGCTAAAGACCTTTATCCCAGAGGTTAATACTGATATACCAGGTGGAAGGAGGTGTTGACAGCAAACTGAAAGTGGTACAAACTTGAGTTTGGGTGATTTGAGAATGTAGTAGTTTTACGTACTATTTTATAGTTAGTCTTTGATTATAAATCCATAAGATAAAATAATTGAGGAGGTATCGTAGATTTGGAATTTAGAATGTCCCATGAGCAAGAACTTTTCAAAAGAGCGGTGAGAGAGTATTGCCAGAAGAATGTTGAACCGAGGGCAAGAGAAATAGATGAAAAGGAAGCAGGCATTCCCGATGAAATGTTGAAGGGACTCGCTGAGATAGGAGTCTTCGGGTGTGTTGTTCCCGAAGAGTATGGCGGTTCAGCTATGCCAGGTGAGGAAATGCAATACGCTAACGTTGTAGTCCATGAGTTGGCCCGGGCAGAGTTAAGTATGTCACTTCCAGTGTATACCTTACTGACTGTTGGTTGGGGCGGACAGTTCCTGAGACTCTACGCTAAAGAGGAAGTAAAGAGAGAGATTTTACCCAAGTTAGCTTCTGGCGAATGGTGCTGGGGCATCGCCGTCACCGAACCAGGCGGTGGCTCTGACGTAGCGGCTATTAAGACTACGGCTACCAAGAAGAATGGTAAATATATATTAAATGGCGAGAAAGCCTATATCAGTCAGGTGACTGAGTCTCAGGTAAGGGGAGGTGGCCATTGTACCCTTATTGTCACCGACCCAGCCAAGGGTCTCCGAGGTGGGATGACTTTGCTGGCAATCATGCCCAGTAAGGTTAATGGTATGAGTAGTACCACCTATAAGGACATGGGGCGTATGGGTCTTTCCACGGGTGGATTCACCTACAAGAACACGGAAGTTTTGGAGAAGTATGTGTTAGGTGAAGAAGGAAGGGGCTTTTACCACTGTATGGAGGGCTTTAACGTAGCTAGGGCTGTAGTATCTTCTGCCTGCTTAGGAGCTTCCGAGAAGTGTTTGGAAATAGCTCTCGATTATGCCAAGCAAAGGACAGCGTTTGGTCGGACTTTAAGCAGGTTCCAGGGAATAACGTTTGAATTGGCTGAAGACTATACCAGGCTGGAAATGTTGAAACTTCTGCTTCAGAAGGGATGCTGGATGATAGACAAGTATTACTCTGAACCTGGTAGCTTCACGCAGAAAGATATAAACATCGTAATCGCTCAATGCAAATGGCTGGCACCGCTCCTGGCAGTGGATGTTGCCAAGCATGCCATCATGGTACTGGGCGCTTTTGGCTATACCAAGGATTCGCCTCTAGAGATGGCTATGAGAGGAGTCATGTCCTATGTCGCTGGAGCCGAGGGTGCTGCCAATATAATGAAAATTATCATCGGCAGAGATGCTTTTGGCAGTGACTTTATAACAACATAAGGCTGCCCTGAACCACCAGAGTCAATAAGGGAAAGAATGGAGAAGTTTGAAGTTATCGTAGTTGGTGGTGGTCTGGCGGGCTTGGCGGCTGCTTATTGCTTAGCGAAAGATGGGATTGAGGTTCTGGTAGTAGAAAGAGGAGATTACTCCGGGGCTAAGAATGTTACCGGAGGCAGGCTCTACCTCAATCCCGTAAGGCATCTCTTGCCTGATATCTGGGACGAAGCCCCGCTGGAAAGATATGTGTGTCAGGAGATAATAACCCTTATGGGTGAAAAATCTTCTACCTCTATTCGGTTATCCAGTGAAAGGTTCAGAGAGAAGCCCTATCATAGCTTTACTATCCTCAGAGCTAAGTTCGACAAGTGGTTTTCGGAAAAGGTAGCTGAGGCTGGTGGCATGGTAGTCACGAAACAAAAGGTGGATGATTTAATCCAGGAAAGCGGGAAAGTCCAGGGGATAGTTGCTGGAGAGGATAAAATCTATGCCAATGTAGTGCTCGTTGCCGATGGGGCTATCTCCTTGATTACCCAGAAGGCAGGACTGAGGGGGAACCACCAGCCAAAAGATTTTGCTGTCGGCATCAAGGAAATCATCGAAATGCCATCCCAGACGATAGAAGAGCGCTTCAATCTGGAAAATGGTGAGGGTGCCGCCCAACTCTACGTTGGTTCGCTAACCAGAGGGATGTTCGGGGGTGGATTTTTATATACTAATCTGGGAAGTATCTCCCTGGGGATAGTAGTAGGAATAAAAGACTTAATGGAGAGACAGCCCACCATTGAAGCACCTCAACTCATAGATGAATTTAAGGAGCGTCCCGAGGTAGCCAGCCTAATCAAAGGTGGAGAGACAGTCGAGTACTCTGCCCATACTATTTCTGAGGGCGGGATTAACACTATGCCTCGCCTGTATTCGGATGGCATTCTCGTGGCTGGGGATGCTGCTGGCTTCACACTCAATACCGGCCTTACAGTGAGGGGTATGGAATTTGCCTTAGCTTCCGGTGTTTTGGCAGCTAAGGCCATAAAGAGAGCTGTGGAGAAGAAGGATTTTTCCAAACAATCCCTCTCGTATTATGAACTTTTACTGAGGGATAGCTTCATAATGAAGGATTTAAATACCTTCAAGGGGGCGCCGCGCTTCCTTAACAACCGTAATCTATTCACATTATATCCTCAGTTTTTCGGTGATACTATGGAGAAGCTCATGTTTATCGGGGATGAGCCGAAGAAAAAATTATCGAGCACAGTGTTTGGACAAGTCAGGCGACTTTGTCCCTCGTTACTCAAAGATATCTGGGGAGCTTTCAAGATATGACGAAGACAAATGTAAAAGCTAAGTTAGGCACGGATACTATCAAGGTTGATACCGTTAAGCATATTACTGTCAACCAGGAGATATGTCAGGACTGCCGTGAACGATATTGTCTTTATGTATGTCCGGCACAGGTTTATACTTTGAATAAGGAGGGCGTAATCGAGCTGGACCTTGATGGCTGTCTGGAGTGTGGCACCTGTAAAATTGCCTGTCAGCGGAATGCTTTGATTTGGAATTATCCTCGCGGAGGGTTTGGTATACAGCTAAAATTCGGCTGAAAGGACAACTAAATGGACATAATCGTATGTTTGAAGCAGGTAGTCGACCTGCAACAGGTCAGGATTAAGAAAGATACCAGAGAGCCGGTAACGGAGGGATTGCCCTTCTTATTTGGTGACATGGATAGAAATGCCCTGGAAGAAGCTGTCAAAATCAAGGAAAAGTCAGGCGGAAAGGTAATTGCCCTATCCTTAGGCTCACCAAAACTCAGAGACACCATAAAAGATGCTCTCGCTGTAGGTGCCGATGAGGCTGTCATTCTTATCGACCCCTTATTTGATAATCTCGATTCTATGGGGAAAGCCCAGGTTTTGATGAAGGCAATACAGAAAATCGGTAAATATGACCTCATACTCCTGGGAGAAGGCTCAGCCGATAGTTACTCGGGACAGACAGGACCGAGACTGGCTGAACTTCTTGATTTACCAGTAATAACCTATGTTAAGCAAATAGAGTTTGCTGACAACAAAGTAAAAGCAGTGAGAAGCGTAGAGGAATGTTTTGAGGTAGTTGAAGCCCAACTGCCGGCTGTAATTACCATCACCAGCGGCATAAACGAGCCTCGGATACCATCTCTGACTCAGATTTTACGCGCTTCAAGGAAGCCGCTGCAGGAGTGGAAAAGCTCGAACATTGGTGTCACGGCTGATGAGGTGGGGGGACAACAAATCAAAATGCTAAGTAATTTGGCACCAGTGGAGCAGAGGAAGCTGGTCATCCTCGAAGGAGACTCCGACCAGAATATAGATAGTCTGGTTAACTCACTCTTAAAGGAAGGAGTATTAGGGGGCTGATTATGTCCGAGATTTTGGTGTTTTGCGAGCGAGACGAAATTGCCTTCGAGCTCCTGTCCAAAGGTAAAGAGCTGAAAGATAGTTTGAAAGTTAATTTGGCGGCCGTAAAGCTGGGGAAGAATGCTGAGGCAAAGATAGACGATTATTTTGCCTACGGCGCCGACATAGTATATTGGAACAATTTAGCTTCGATGGAAGATTTTCATGCCGATGTTTATACTGAAGCCATCTGTCAAATAGCTAATAATTATGGAGCCGACCTTCTTCTAATCGGTTCCACTAAAAGAGGCAAAGAGTTAGCACCCAGAGTGGCACAAAAGCTGGGTGCTGGATGTATTACCGATGCAATTGATATCAGGCTGCAAAACGAGGAACTGGTAACAGATAGGTATGCTCTGGGAGGGAATACGGTATTAACACAATCCATTGGGACTGCCAAGAAAGTAATTTCAGTAATGCCTAAAGCCTTTGAGCCGGGTGAAAAGGAATCAAGGCAGGGTGAAATTGTTCATGTTGACCTTAAAGTGCGGGAGCCGCGTACCAAGATTGTGGAAAAGCAAGAAAAGAAATCCGATTCAGCACAGATAGAGGAAGCCGAAACTCTAATCTGTGTGGGAAGAGGTATAAGCGAGAAGAAAGACCTGGCGCTAATTGAAGAACTGTCCCAGGTCTTGAAAGCCAGCATTGGCTGTACCCGGCCGTTGGCACATGATTGGCAGTGGTTTTCTGAAGAGAGAGAGGTTGGGCTCTCAGGCAAGAAGTGTAAACCGCGTCTGTGTATTTCTATCGGGATTTCGGGGCAAATTCAACATACGGTGGGAATTCGCAACTCCAAGATTATCGCCGCCGTCAATAAAGATAAAAATGCTCCTATATTCAAGATAGCTGATTATGGGATAGTTGCCGACCTTTATCAGGTGGTACCCAAGCTCACGGAGAAAATTAAGAAAAACACGGCATAGACAATGAACGTGCGCAATTAGCTAATAACTACTAACCTGCTGATGGTAACTGATTCATCAACAGGGAGACAGGAGTCGAACGCTACGAAGACAGAAATCCGAGGTCGCTTTGGCATAAGCCGGAGGACCTTTCTCAAATTATCGGGACTTGCCGGCGTAGCGGTTGCCGCCAGCCGTTTTTTTAATCACTCCGTGTTGGGTTCTATCATTTCCTCTCCTAAACTGCCTGACGAAGGTGTCATCACTGAAAAGTGGCTCCCAACGTCTTGTCTGAACTGTGCTACCCGTTGTGCTACCAGAGTAAGAGTGGTCAATGGTAGAGCGGTAAAGATAGCCGGTAACTCCTTATCCCAAGTATCCGAGGGAGAAAACTGTGCCCGTGCTCATGTTGGTCTTCAAGTATTGTATGACCCGGACCGACTAGCTACTCCCTTAAAGCGAACTAATCCGGCGAAAGGCCGAGGGATAGACCCCGGATGGGCTCCTATATCCTGGATACAAGCTCTGGACGAGGTGAGTAAGCATCTAAAAGTGCTCCGGGGAGAGGGGCGACCTCACCAGTTATTGCTACTTAGTGGTTTAAACAGTGTCAGTGCTGAGGACATAATTTATCGCTTTGCCGATGCTTACGGCACACCCAATATCGTTAGCGCAGGCGGATTTAATAATGAAGCCGATAAAGCTGGCGAGTGGATGGCAGACGGCAACTATACCCAGAGTGCCTACGACCTTCCCAGAACCAATTATATTCTGTCCTTCGGTGCAAGTATTCTGGAATCATATACGCCGCTAGCCAGAAGTTTAAGGATGTGGGGTAAGATTCGCCGGGAAAGACCTAACCGGGCGAAGGTGGTAGTTATCGACCCACGCTATTCGGTTACCGCCCTCAGGGCTGACCAGTGGCTACCTATCAATCCCGGTACTGATGGTGCTCTGGCTATGGCAATAGCTAATGTAATAATAAGCGAAGCTCTTTACGATGTTGATTTCATCAAGAATTGGGCAGCGGGCTTCGATGATTATAAAGACCTGGTACTTAATTATTACAGTCCGGAACAGGTAGCGGTCACAACGGGTATTCCCTCCGAAATGATTCGACAAATAGCCAGAGAATTCGCCACGGCAAAACCGGCGATAGCCTGGAGGGGGCGGGGTGCCACCAGTTGGCCTAATGGCTCTTACAGCAGCTACGCCATATTCTGTCTTAACGCCCTCGTCGGCAGTATAGATGTTCCGGGAGGGGTAATTTATCAAGAGAGTCCGGCATATCGAGTTATACCTGAAACAGTTGAAGATGCTATAGCCAAAGAAGGCAAGGCTAAACCTACGTTAGATTTGCGGAAAACAAACCAGTTCCCGGCTGCGGAAGTAGTCACCAATCAGGTAGCAGATTCTATATTAGAAAATAAGCCATACCCGGTCGGGATGGCTATAGGTTTTAACAGTAACTGCAATATGTCTGCTCCGGGAGCATGGCGCTGGGATGAAGCGCTTCAGAAGGTGCCCTATTATGTCCATGTTGCTCCCTTTGTCAGTGAAATGGCGGAGTATGCCGACATTCTACTACCAGCAAATACATTTATGGAAGAATGGGCTTACGACCACTCGCCACCAGGTTCGGGCTTCGCCGAGATAAGGATAAAGCAGCCGGTGGTAGAACCCTTGTACAACACTAAGAGTAG
The DNA here is from genome assembly GCA_043797985.1 of Chloroflexota bacterium. Taxonomy (GTDB): domain Bacteria; phylum Chloroflexota; class Dehalococcoidia; order Dehalococcoidales; family UBA2162; genus JAZDPB01. The sequence continues at coordinate 30,036 of JAZDPB010000147.1, read as the reverse complement.
CGTCGACATCATTTTTGAATTGGCAAAACGGGTGGGGGGTACGGTTGAGCAATCCTTTGCTGGCATTGGTGATAATACTCAGGGGTTTGTCAGATACCGCACGGAGGTACTTATACCATGGGAGGAGTTCCTTGCGCAAGGTGTCTGGGTGGGGTCACCTTATAAATATTATAAATATGACCGCGTATTCAATACGCCGTCAAGGAAATTTGAATTCCGTTCGGGCAATCTTGAAGCCCTGCTTAAAAAGACAGGGCAGACAATTGATAAGCTGACATACCTGCCGCACTATGAGAAAGTCGAATTTTTGGGTGACAGTAACAGTTATCCCCTAATGTTATCAACCTACCAGCCATTATTGAATATTGATAATGGGAGCCAGAACTATCCCTGGGCTCAGGAGATATTCCTGGTGATGCATGGCCGGGGTTGGACCAATTTCGTTGAAATAAATAGCAAGACAGCCCGCACTCTAGGAATTAACGACGGTGATACGGTTTGGATAGAATCTCCGTTCGGCAAAATCAAGGTACGGGCCAGGGTCTTTGAGGGCATTCACCCCCAAGTGGTGAGCATAGCCAGGGGCCAGGGCCACTATGCCTATGGTAAATGGGCAAGGGGCATTGGCGTCAATCCTAATGAAATTATCGGCGTAGACTATGACCGCCTGAGTGGACAGTCAGCTTGCTTCAACACGAGGGTCAGGGTCTACAAGGCGTGAGGTAAGGTAAGCAATGGCAAGATGGGGAATGGTTATTGACCTGGACAAATGTACTGGCTGTCAGTCTTGTTCTATAGCCTGTAAGACTGAAAACAATGTACCCCATGGGTCGCCGGAGGAACACAAAAGGAGATTGACTCCTTTCTGGCATAAGGTAATTGCAGTTAGTCATGGGGAATACCCGACATTGAGGATTGACCTGATACCGATGCCATGCATGCACTGCGATAACGCTCCGTGTGTAACGGTATGCCCGGCCAGGGCAACCTATCGCCGCGAGGACGGGATTGTGATACAGAACTTCAGGCGTTGCATCGGTTGCAAGTACTGTATTGTTGCCTGCCCCTATGGTGTCAGGAATTTTAACTATAAGGAACCGGAGGAAAATGAGTACGACCGTCCTGACCTTCCTTTCCAGCGTGCTGATATGACCATTTGGCCCTTCCCTCATCGGGTTCATGGCGTAGTCGAGAAGTGCACGTTCTGCTTCCACCGTATAGACCAGGCGATGAGAGAGGGTAAGAAGGTGGGTGAAGAGGTAGTGCCCGCATGTGCTGAAGCCTGCCCGGCACGTGCTATAAGCTTTGGAGATTTAGATGACCCTGATAGCTCTGTATCATATTTGCTAGCATCCCGGCAGTGGTTAAGACTCCAGGAAGAGAAGGGTACCAGCCCGAAGGTATTTTATTTGCCAAAGTAAGGAGCGAAGTGAGTTCGAATTTTGTCACTCTTGAGGGGAAGTCTAGGGGCTACCGAACTGTGGTAGTGGTCCTGGGGGTGCTGGCGCTCAGCGGAATGATTGCCTTTGTTATCAGCTACATCGAAGGCCACCAGATGTTTGGTAGCAATAATGTTATTCCCTGGGGTATGCCTATCGTCATGGCCATATACCTGATAGGACTCAGCGCCGGGCTTCATGTTCTTGCTTTTCTTATCTACATAGCACACCAAGAGAGATACCGTGAGGTAATCAGGGCAGCAGTTTTTATGGCGATAGTGCTCATTTTCGGGGCTATGCTATTTATCGCCTTAGATTTGGGCAGGCCAGAGAAATTCTGGCGGCTTTTTATGTTGTTCTTTATGAATAATATGGCGTCGATGTTTGCCATCAATGCAATCTTCTACACATCCTACTTTATCAGTGCCCTCATATATCTGATATCCCTGCTTCGCAATATGAAAAAGTTTAGCATGATAATGGGAATGGTAGCGTTTGGTTGGGCAATGCTTACACATGGTGGCACGGGAGCAATATTTGGCTTTATTGCTGCCCGCGAGCCATGGTACTCGCCGTTGAGTCCTTTCGAATTTATTTTTGCTGCGCTCACCTCGTCTCTTGCACTGTTGATACTCGTTCTGGTTCTTATCTATAAGGTCACGGGACGTGAACTCAGTAAAGACCTGATTGCCTCCTTAGGAAGCTTGGTAAAGGGCCTTCTTCTTGGTATGCTCCTGTTAATGGTAATTGGTGAATTGACCAGTGTCTATTCTCCGGCTCGTGAGGCAGCAATGTTTATGCTTACAGGTCCTTTCAGTTGGCTTTTCTGGGTTTTTCTAATTGGCATGGGGGTAATCGTGCCTCTCATAATATTGTTTCATCCCAAAGCGAAGAATAGTGTCCGCGGTGTTGTCATTGCTTCCGCTTTAATAGTGATTGGTATCTTTGTAAAGAGATTTTATCTGGTGATTCCTGGGGCAGCTTATCCTCTGCAATTTTATCCTGGGAAAATAGAGGGTGTTTGGGGAGCAGTTGGTTCTTTTGCCTTTGCTCCTGCCGAAATAGTCCTCTCGATTGGGGTAGTTGGTTTTCTATCCCTAATTTTTATCTTGGGTCTGAAGTACCTGGAGTTACTACCAGCTAAAGAAAAGACCGAAGTGACTACCGGAGAAGGCAAAGAAACAACGGAGAAAGCCTCCGTTGCCGCTAGTAAGGGATAGTATGACAATATGAGTGAAATCAAAGCAACTCATAATGATGGACTCAGTCGCCGGGAATTGCTTGAGCGACTTTCTCCTTTTGGTAAGGTGGAATTAGATGCTGCGAAGTGTACCGGTTGTTGCCTTTGTGTTACGGAGTGCTCTACTGGTGCGCTGACGATTTCGACGATTGATGAGAGCGGTGGCTTTCAACTGTTCTTCAGACAAAGCCGTTGTGTGGCATGTAGCCAGTGCGTAGAAATCTGCCCGGAGAAGTGCTTGCACATGGAGCATGTCCTGGAGTTGGAGAAAACGGATAGCCAATCGGTTCTTTTTGAGGATACGATTGTCAGGTGCTCGGGTTGTGGTAGCCCTATCGGTCCCAGGTCAATGATAGCTAAATTACAGTCTCGGGTAATGGCTGTCGGTCATTCTTTTTCTTCCCAGGCAGAACTCTGTCCTGCCTGTAAGGTCCAGGCGCAGTTCAATCAGTTGAGGACTAAATAATGGATATATTAATTAGAACTATTGCCATTATTGTTGAAGTGCTTATACTGGCAGCGATAGTCTATTCTATATTGAATGGGGTTAGACTCGCTGTTTTCGACCTGGGAATTGGACCGAAATATAGCAAAGCTATAGTCATGGCGCTTTCGGCAGTAGGCCTTATAATTGTCGTCTTTTTCATCGCCCATTTGACTACGTTTTATCCGGCAGCATGAATAGAAAAGTAATAACAGTTGAAGGAATATTATAATGTCTTTGCGTGAACTGTTCTGGGCGGGTCAGGAAGTCTATATAACAGAAGTTTTCCTGCCGGTCATAATTGCCTTTTTAGTGTTTGTCCCTTTACTGGCTCTACTTTTTGCCTTCGGTTTTAGCCGTCACTACCGACTGTGGAAGCTGGGACAGCCAGATAACCGTTCCGGTGATTGGTGGAAGAGACTTGCGACCACCATGGCAGTAGCGGTGGCTAGCATCCGGATTATTAGAGTAAAAGAACTTTACCCGGGTATAATGCACGCTCTTATTTTTGGTGGAGCCACAGTTCTTATCCTGGGTAAGATAGTCAGGCTGTTTTCATATCTGACTGGTATAACCAATCCCCCGCAGAGTGTATACCTGTATGCTTCTCTGGTCTCTGAGGTCGGTGCGGTGCTGCTTCTCATTGGCGGAGGTATGGCAGTATATCGCAGGTATGTTGTCCGACCGCCTCGTCTGGATAACAAACCGGAAGACAGCTTGGTTTATGTCTGGGTATTATTGATTGTATTAACTGGTCTCATGGTAAAAGGTTATCGTATTGCTGTTAGTGACGTTAATCCCACCGATTGGGCGATGTGGTCGCCGGTAGGTTACCTTCTTTCACACATCTTCCCTACTTTTATGATTGAAGCTAAGAATGAAATCTTGGTATGGCACCGTGCGATAATCCACACCATACCGGCGTTTATTCTTCTTGGCTATATTTGGGTAAACCACTCCAGGTTGCAACATATACTATTGTCACCGTTAAACATATACTTTCGTTCGCTAAAGCCCAAAGGGGCTTTGAATCCTATAGATTTTGAGAAAACAGAGCTATATGGTGTATCCAACATTGAGGAATTTACCTGGAAGCAACTCCTAGACCTTGATGCCTGTACTCGCTGTGGGCGTTGTCAGGATGATTGTCCTGCCTATTTTAGTGGTAAGAAGCTCAATCCCAAACAGGTCATCTTGAACTTAAAAGACCATCTTTATGAAGTTTACCCGGTGCCTCTGCTGAAAAAACCCGTTGAGTCACGGAAAGATATGATATCTGAAGTAATTTCGGAGGAGGTAATCTGGGACTGTACTACCTGTCGCGCTTGCCAGCAAGCGTGTCCCGTTTACATCGAGCATGTTGACAAGATAATAGATATGCGTCGCAATCTGGCTATGGTAAGAGTCAAATTCCCTGAATCTGCCCAGGATGCGCTCAAGAGCCTGGGAGACAGGGGACATCCATGGAGAGGGACCACAGCGACAAGGACTACTTGGTTTGATGGTTTGAATTTGAAGGTGCTTGCGGAGAATAAGGACATTGATATCCTGTATTGGGTAGGTTGCACCGCGGCTCTTGACGAGCGGAATACCAATGTGGCTAAGTCCGTGGTTAAGATTCTACAGGCAGCGGGAGTTAACTTTGGGGTACTGGGTAATGAAGAAAGTTGCTGTGGTGACCCAGCCCGCCGAATGGGTGATGAATACCTGTTTAAGACCATCTGCGAAAGTAATATCGAGCTTTTTAAATCGTATAACGTTAAGAAAATCTTAACTACTTGTCCCCATTGTTTTAATACTCTTAAAAACGAATATCCACAATTTGGTGGCAGCTTTGAGGTCGTTCATCATACCGAGTTTATCGCTGACTTGATTCGTGATGCCAAGGTGAAACTCGGGGCATTGAATGATAAGAGGATAGCTTACCACGATTCGTGCTACTTGGGGCGCTATAATGCAATTTACGAAGCGCCCAGGAATATTTTGAAGGCTATTGGCGGGCTTAAGCGAGTGGAACTCAGTCGACATGGCACAAGAAGCTTTTGTTGTGGCGGGGGCGGTGGTCACATGTGGATGGAGGAAGAACCTAGCCAGCGTGTCAATGAACGCAGGGTCGCTGAGATGATTGAAGCCAAAGTAGACCTGATGGCAACTGCCTGTCCTTACTGTTTGATAATGTTTGAAGATGGGGTAAAGGCTAAGGGGGCGGAAGAAACTTTACATATCAGGGATATCAGTGAATTGGTAGCTGAAGTATTGTTTAAGTAGAGTTGAGTGTTTGAGCAATCTTGTATTTCTCATGCGAAGCATTTGACATAATGTAACCTTCTTTACGGGCAATTTTTAGTATCTGACAGACGGGAAGAGCTTACTATCTGTGTGCGGCAAAAAAAGTGCTGCCACAAACTCACTCATAAAAGGGACGTATCGGGACAACTCGATATTCGTCATCTTCTTTGAAATAGTTATCGCTTTTTCAAAGGCGGGGCCAGAAAGAAGAGCCATCCGTGCTCCCATGACTGAACTGTTGCCGATAAATTGAATCCGGTTGATATCTATATCAGGTAATAGTCCTATATTGATGGCTTTGTAAACATTAAGAGAACTGCCAAACCCACCTGCCAGATAGACCATTTCCAGCTTGTCGAAGCTCAACCCTACATAATCAGTTAAAGACTTGAAAGCAGCAAAGACGGCACCCTTGGACTTGATGAGATTGCTAATATCTGTTTCAGTGATAGTTACCGGCTGCCCAGTTTCCGTTTCATCGGGAAAGGCGAGTATATACTGAGGTCCGTCATTGCCAACGACTATACGCTTATCTTCGACATTAGGATTGAATTTACCGTCCTGACCTATTATTCTGTTACGCACCAGCTCGTAGAGACAATCGATAAGCCCGGAACCACAGATGCCTCTGGGCTTTGCTTTGCCTATAGTCTCATAATTGACGTGTCCGTCTTTCACCTGTATCTTTTCGATGGCACCTTTGGTGGCATGCATGCCCCACTTGATGCCTCCACCCTCAAACGCTGGACCTGCCGAGGCGGAACAGCAAACAATCCACTCATTATTGCCAATGGCGATTTCCCCATTGGTGCCGACATCGATAAGGCAGCTGTTTTCTGGTCTGTCGGCCAGCCCGCAGGCGAGGATACCGGCGACAGTGTCGCCTCCGATATAGCTGGCGACACTGGGTAACACTTCCACTACGGCATTGGGGTTGACATCAAGCCCGATTTCTTTTGCCAGTATCTGGGGGTAAACAGTAGCCGTGGGGACATAAGGTTCCAGGCGTATAGCGCACGGCATCAGCCCCAATAGAAAATGGGACATGGTGGTATTACCGGCGGCAACAACGCAGTTAATATCTTTAGCGTTAATACCCTTTTCCTTAGCTAGCGCTCGGGTCAGGGCATTAATGTTGATAGTTATAGCCTGGTGAAGTTGGTCGAGTGAACCCCGTCCACATGCGAATATCATCCTGGAAATGACATCCTCTCCGTAGCGTGCCTGCAGGTTATGGTTGGCTTCTACGCCGATAACATCGCCGTTTTTGAGGTCGATCATCTGGACGACCACTGTGGTTGTCCCTACGTCAACGGCCAGGCCGTAGTTCTTATCAGTTGTTTCACCTTCTTCTATCTGAATCACACGCCCTATATTATTATGCCTGGCTATAGTGGCGGTGACCTTCCAGTTGCACTGTCGCAGCTTGTCAGCCAAGCCCTGCAGGCAAGCGAGCGATATTTCGTAAGAAGAATAGTTTAACTTCTTCCTCAGCTCCCGGATTATCCGGTCTATGTCAGAGATATTATCGTTGAGGGATGGCTGGGGAAGCTGGAGATACACTTTGGTAACCAGTGGCTCAAACAGAGAAGCCGGGTCACAAGGCAGCCTATGTAATGATGCTTTTCCGGGCTCGCAGTAGGTTATAGGTGCCTCTCCAGTGATAATCTTTTCCATTTCCAGACGGGATTTGGCCGGAATTAGTACTTCCAGATTATCTTCCACCCCGGTCTGGCAGGCTAAGACATAACCGCTGACTATCTCCTCCTTGGAAAAGAAGCCGATAGCGTGTTTATCTGCCTTGGCGTTACCGCTAACTACCTGGACACGGCATTCACCACATAATCCCTCACCACCGCAGACACTGTTAATAAAGACTCCAGCTTTCTCGGCCGCCTCGAGCAGTGTCGTACCTTTCTCTACCTCAATCTCCTTATTCTCAGGTAGAAAGGTCACTTTATATGCTGGCATTTTCTCTATTCTCAGTCCATTCCTTTCAGAGATGATGCTATACCCAAAGAGTGTTCATTAATGTGTCTTCTTAACATAGACCTTGATTTCGCCACTGTCCTCCTCGATTCCCAGGCACTCGTGTCCCGTGGACTGGCACCAGGCAGGCATATCCTGTTTGATGCCCTTATCATCAGCCACCACTTCCAGTATCTCACCGGTTTTTAGCTCCTTTATTTTTTGGGCGGTTTTGACAATAGGCATCGGACAATATAATCCGACGCAGTCCAGGGTTTTATCCGCTTTCATACCTATCCCTCCTTGAGTTGGAAACGAAGCTGGTTAGATAAAAAATGTTACTTGTGATTGTCGTGCCTCGTTCAAGAAATATGCTGCGCCGGCCAGACTTCCAACTTCGCTGCGAAAGGCATCTTCGGCTAGGCCCATAATACCGCATGATGTGGAACAGGGAATCATTTTTACCCCCATCTGCTGTGCCATAGTGATAAACTCGTCTATGGTCGGGTAGTTAGACTCCTTCATCAATTTTTTCATCATCCAGGTCCCCAAGCCAAGCATATTGAACCGGGAAAGCTTCAACCTCCTGGAGCCACCCCGGTTCATGACATTAAGCATTTTCCTCATCAACCCTTTGCTTTTGATACTGCCTTCGTTCTTCTTGATGATATTTAGTCCCCAAAAGGTAAAGAACATGCTGACTTCCATCCCCATGCTGGCGCCAGTGGTCGCCAGTATAAAAGCCGCCAGCGCCTTGTCCAGCTCGCCGCTGAAGACAACGAGGGTTAACTTTTGCTTCTCTGCCATTGGTTTAACCTCCCGCAGTCACTTCTCCTTTTATCTCAGCCCCACAATGGGGACATGTTTTTTTATCCCGTGGTACTGGTTGATGACATTTAGGACAATAAAAAATCTCTACATCACACGCCTCACAGTAAGGGAAAGCCGCTTCAGCTATCTCCGTAGCGCAATAAGGGCAGTAACGGGGTTCCTTTACCGGTTCACGCTTTTTGCTCATCTTATTTACCTCCCTTTTTCAGTTTCTCTCGATAATCCTGTATGGCTTTGTGCAGGGCTTGAGCGCCCAGGTTGGAACAGTGAAACTTATTCTTGGGCAGACCTTCTAGTTCGGTGGCAACCGATTGTGGAGTAATTTTCATCGCTTCGTCCAGCGTCTTGCCTTTAGCCATCTCGCTAACCATACTGGAGACGGCAATGGCAGCCCCGCAACCGAAAGTCTTAAACTTAACATCTTCGAGGTGGTTGGCTTTGACCTTTATGTAGAAGGTCATCATATCACCGCATATAGGATTACCTTCCTCGCCGATACCGTCGGGATTTTCGATTTCCCCGACATTGCGGGGATTCATGAAGTGTTCCATTACCTTTTCGCTGTATATTGGCATTTTGTTTGCCTCCTTTACTGGCTTTAGTGAATTTGGCATAAAGCGGTGACATCTGCCGCAGCCGGTCAACGATAGGCGGCAGAGCCTCCAAGACATAATCTATATCCTCAGCGGTGTTATCTATTCCAAGAGTAAAGAGGATAGAACCCTGGGCTATTTCGTGAGACAGTCCCATGGCGATGAGCACATGGGACGCTTTCAGTGCCCGGGAAGTGCACGCCGAACCACTGGAAACAGCCACTCCCTTGCTATTTAGCAGCATGAGCATGGACTCACCTTCGATAAACTCTATGCAGAAGCTAGCGTGTCCTGGCAAGCGGTTTTGCGGGTGGCCAGTAATAATAGTATGTTCAATCTTTCCCGAAAGCTCCTTGAGCAAGCGGTCACGCAAAGGGGTCAATTGCTTCATCCGTTCTGTCATGTGATTATTGCTCAGTTCTGCTGCCTTGCCCAGCCCGACAATTGCCGGAACGTCTTCGGTACCGGCGCGCCGTCCCCCTTCCTGGATGCCACCATCGAGTAGCGGCATAATTCGTGTCCCTTTTCTGAGCCACAGTGCTCCAACACCTTTAGGGCCGTAAAACTGGTTTCCCGCCAGGCTCAGGGCATCAACGCCCAGGTCTGCCACGTTAACGGGTATCGTCCCTGCTGTAGCCACAGCATCGGTATGGAAAGAAATCTTACGCTCTCTGGTTATTTCGGCTATCTCCTTTATGGGTTCGATAGTGCCTACCTCACCATTAGCATGCATGATGGACACCAGTACAGTGTCTTTTCTCAAGCTACGTTGTACGTCATCCGGGTTAACCACACCATATTTGTCCACCGGGATTTCGCTGACCTCGAAGCCCCACTTTGCCAGTGTTCTGGCTGAGTACAGTACGGAGAAATGTTCGATAGCGGAAACGACCACGTGCTTACCCTTATTTTGTTGTGCCATTGCCAGCCCTTTGACGGCAAAATTATTGCTTTCTGTGCCGCTACCAGTAAATAATATCTCATCAGGATTAGCACCGATAAGCTGGGCTACTTGAGTACGTGCCTCATCTATAGCCTCTCGGGCCCCGTCTCCCCAGTCGTGAAGTGAGGACGGGTTGCCAAAGATGTCACCCAGATAAGGTATCATAGCCTCACGGACTTCAGGAAGAAGCGGTGTGGTTGCTGCATTGTCTAAATAAACCTTCCTCACGTGTCACCTCCTTAATCTAGCATCCCCGAGTTAAGAGTATAACCGATTTTCCTCATCATTCTCAATAATGTACGGCTTCTATTCTACATCAAATAGCTTTTCAAGACACTCTAGAAGGGGCAAGTTCCGTAAGGGCAACCTCCAGCATATTCTGATTCAGCGGTAACGTATGGCGTTGGCTCGGCTGCTATCTCCGGTATGTGACCAGCAAGGTTCAAGACTTGTTTTTTCTTGCTGCCATAGCGATATACGGTTATGCCCTTACACTTAAGTTCGTAAGCCAGCCTGTAAATCCGGTGAATATTTTGTGTAAGTGTCGGCGTATTCGGGAGAAACTCAAGGTTACTCATCATTTCAAAAAAAGTACGCTCCAGGCTTTCGATGTCTGCTACCGGGTTGAAGTTGGTCTCTGCGGAAGCAAGGGTGTGAGCTACTCTCCGGAACAGTCCTGTCGGAGTTTCGATGATATTGCCATCTTCATCCTTTAGCAGATACCGGCGTTCCAGCACTTTGATGGTATTGATACCGAGCTTCAAATCATCGCGCACTCCAATGGTCCCCTTCAGTCTGCGCACATCTGCCCTTTGCTGGCGATAGAGGATGTAAGCCTTGGCTACATTGGGGTGACCTCGTTTCATCAGCACTTCTTCCACAATATCCTGCACCTGTTCTACTGTGGGGGTGGTCTGGCTGAGCCGCGCCTCAACGAGCTTTACCACCTGAGTCGCCAGTTCATCAGCCAACCCTGCCTCATCCATTCCAGTTGCCACCAGTGCCTTGTATAGCGCTTGTTGAATCTTATCGGGATTAAAAGGGACTATGGAGCCATCTCGTTTACGGATTTGTAGAATTTCAGGTTTATTCATATCAGACCCTGCCATTCTGTTTACGGTGGTTAGGAGTTCTAACAGAAATCTTGCCTTGCTAATTACTCATTAGTTTAATTACCGAATAATGGAAAAGTCATAAAATGGCAGCAATAAAAGTTACAAAACTATGTCATTTTGCTATCAGCTATGGTTGGAATAAAAAAGGAGAGCAAACCTCTTAAGATAAAAAGCTAGTGAGGTCTGCTCCCTGATTTCGTTCCACTATTCCTCCCTTCTGGTTACCCTCGCCAGATGCTCCACTTAACTAAGAGCCTTTTGCAATCGAGGAACTCGGGAACATTCATTTTCTTAAAGAACTTCAGTCGATTCACCTCCATCTTTAAATTATAAATCTATAGGTAGCCTGCGTCTGTGACTTTTCTCACTTATGAATAGGCGTAAAAATGTCATATTATTGTAATTTTTCCTATCGATATTTTATGACTTCTCTATAGCAGGCAAACTATCATATAGTCGGGCTGTGTTATTAATTCGTGCACAGTAGATTTGTTCAAAGGTAGAGTCTGTTAAAGACTGGATGAAGGAGGGACAGATGCTAAGATTGAATGTCAGAACGAAGAGTAAACTGGAGGATGTGGTGAAAAAAGCCATTGAGGTATTCGGTCCTAGTGGCTATGGGATGGAAGTGACTCAGCAGACCGACAGCTGTGCTAATTTCGTAGGAAGTGGTGGTGATGTCAATATTGTTACCTGCACTGATGACAAAGAGACCTCGGTAGACCTGGAAACCCGTGAGTGGGAATACCAGGTAAAAGAGTTTGCTGACAAAATAAAAAGTAAACGCAGTTAGGCCTGAGGGAATTGTATGATATTCGAGCGGATTAAGTCAGCAGGTATCGCTCATAATTCTTACCTGCTTGGCTCTGGTAGTGATGCTGCCGTGATTGACCTACGACGTGACTGCCAGATTTATGTGGACTCAGCACAAGAAAAAAGACTGAAAATCAGATATATCTTTGAAACTCACCGTAATGAAGACTACGTAATCGGCTCTATCGAGTTGAGCAGCATTACCAGAGCTGAAATCTACCATGGTTCGGGAATTAATTGGAAGTATGGTAATACATTTGGGGATGGGCAGCAATTCCACATCGGCTACCTCAAGCTGACGGCTATCAGCACGCCGGGGCACACCGACGAGAGTGTTTCCTACGCTGTGGAGGATTTAGCTACCGGTAAAGCCACGGTAATGATATTCACCGGCGATACGCTATTTGTGAATGATGTGGGGCGAACCGACCTCTACGGAACTGAAGAAGTATCAAGGCTGGCATCGAACCTCTACGGTAGTATTTTCAATAGGCTTCTACCGCTGGGCGATGGCGTCATCATTTGCCCGGCTCATGGTGTTGGCTCAGTGTGCGGCATGCATATTGCCAACAGGGACGAAAGTACCATCGGAATAGAACGGAGGCAGAACCCCGTGCTTCAGATGAAGAATAAAAAAGAATTTGTTAAATACAAGGTAGCAGAACAGCCAGAGAAACCATATTACTTCCAGCAAATGGAAAAGCTCAACCTGGAAGGTCCGCCACTGCTCGGGTGCCTGCCACTTCCAAATCCGCTCACTCCAACCGAGTTTAGGAAAGAAATAGACGGCGGGGTGATAGTGGTTGATACAAGTGAGCCGGCCGCTTTCGGGGGGCGCTCACATTAAGGGCGCCTACAGTATCTGGCTGGAAGGGCTCCCTGTCTTCGGAGGCTGGGTACTGCCCTATGATAAACCCGTCCTTCTCGTTTTAGAAGACCAATCTCACCTGTAAAGAGCGGTACGTTACCTGATACATGCCGGCTATGACCGGATTATTGGCTATTTCAGGGATGGCACCGAGGGCTGGTATAATGCTGGCTTTCCCACCGAGAATCTGCTACTACTCTCGGTTCACCAGCTTAAAGCTATGCTCGACCGCAACGAAGATTTACTTGTACTGGATACCCGGGGGCAGGACGAGTGGGAGTCAGGACACATAGCAGGTTCGCTTCACATCTATATTGGATACCTCGAACAGAGGCTAGGAGAAGTCCCCAAAAACAGGCCGGTAGCAGTAATCTGCAATGTGGGACATCGGGCCGGGCTTGGCGCCAGCATATTGCTCCGGGCTGGTTATCCCAGGGTTTATAATGTCCTCGGTAGTGTAAAGGCGTGGGTGGCTGCTGGGTTTCCAGTCACAACTGATTAAATTCCGTAGTAAACAGAGAGAGGTATGAATATGAAGGAATATGATGTCATTGTCATTGGTTCAGGCTGCGGGATGAATATCGTTGAAGAAGCTCTGGTCCACGGTATGGATGTTGCTTTGGTGGATAAAGGTCCGCTCGGGGGTTACCTGCCCCAATCTGGGCTGCATACCATCCAAGATGCTTATATTCGCTGCTGACAGGATAGCTGAAATACAGGAAGCCAAAAAGCTGGGCATCGAAGCCGATATACGGAACATTGACTTCAACTCCATCATGGAGCGAATGAGAAGGTCCGTGCACGAAAACCAGCAACAGATGAGACACGGGCTTTCGCACGCCAAGACCCTGGACTTCTTTGAGAGCGAGGGTCGCTTTGTTGATGACTATACGATTGAGGTTAACAGTGATAGAATAAAAGGCGATAAGATTTTTATCGCTTCCGGTTCACGCCCTCTGATACCAGCAATAAAAGGTCTTGATGGAGTGGACTTCCTGACTAATGAAACCCTTCTCCAACTGAAGGAAAAGCCGGAAAGCCTCCTCATTATCGGTGGTGGTTATATTGCCGTGGAGTATGGTCACTTTTTTGCTGCCATGGGTACAAAGGTTACTATCTTGGAAATGGCTGACCGGCTTGTTCTTGCCGAGGAGCCTGAAATATCGGAGCTTTTAAAGAAAGAGTTGAGTCAGTGTATGGATGTTTACACTAATGTTCAGGTTGAAGAAGTGAAGGGTAACGGCCGTGGTATTACCGTCGGAGTCAATGACTTAAAAGCAAACGAAAGAAAGGAATTCACGGCGCAGAGAATCCTGGTCGCAGTGGGGCGTAGGTCTAATGCCGACTTACTGAAAGTGGAAAAGACGGGTGTCGAGCTTGACAAAAGAGATTTTATCAAGGTTAATGAGTATCTTGAGACTACTAAAAACAACATATATGCTGTAGGAGATGTCAATGGCCAGCAGATGTTTACCCACGTTGCTAACAGAGAGTCAGTGCTGGCAGTGCATAACGCAATACATGGCAGCAAAGTCAAAATGGACTACAGTGCTATTCCACATGCTGTCTATTCCCATCCGCAAATCGCCTCCGTTGGGTTGACAGAGGAAACTGCTAAAAAAACGCACAAGGTTCTGGTAGGCAAGGCAAAGTATATGGATGTCGCCAAAGGCGAAGCAATGATGGAAGAAAACGGTTTCGCCAAAGCGGTTGTAGAGGCAAAGAGCCAGAAGATATTGGATTTTCACATCATCGGTCCTTACACGCCCACCCTGATACAAGAGGTGATAAACGCCATGGCATCCGGCGGAAATATTGACCAGATACAGGCTGGCCTGCACATTCATCCTGCACTCCCTGAATTAATAGTGAGGACGTTGAGCAACTTAGCGAATCCATAAATTGAATCTCACCTTTTTGAAGTAGCATCAGTTGAAGAGAAGTACACGCAGAAAATATGGATAATCATCACGAGGCTTTCACAGATTACCGCCGCATGGAGGTTACTCTTGCCATCGTCCTGGTAATCATGGTGGCGGAGATTGTTGGCAGTATCTTAAGTGGAAGTCTGGCTCTGCTTAGCGACGCGGGGCACATGTTTGTCGATTCGCTTGCTCTCGGACTTAGCTTGTTTGCGATGACACTGGCTCGCCGACCAGCAACAGCGACCAAGACCTTCGGCTATCACCGTTTCGAAATACTTGCTGCTTTAGCCAATGGCACTATCCTGGTCTTGGTATCCATTTTTATCTTCTATGAAGCTTACCAGCGATTTCTTGAGCCGTCACCAGTAAAAGCTCCGATAATGCTAACGATAGCGATAATCGGTTTAGTTGCCAACCTTGGCGGAGTGATATTGCTCAATAAAGCCAGCCATCGAAGCCTGAATGTAAAAGCGGCTTTCTGGCATATAATGGGCGATACCATATCTTCTGTCGGGGTGATTATTACCGGCATAGTCATTATGTTGACCGGATGGTATTTTGCCGATACCATCGTGGCTATTGCTATCGGTGTAATCATATTGTGGGGAGCAGTGAGGATTGTCAGCGAGTCGGCGGATGTTCTACTGGAGGCAGTACCCAGCCATATCGAGATAGCCAAGGTAATTGACATAATCAGGAGCATTCCCGGCGTGAATGCAGTACACGATATCCATATATGGACAATCACTTCGAATATTTATGCCTTGAGTGCTCACCTTGTGATTGATAACCAGATGGTAAGCGAAGGCGTTGGAATTTTACAGTTGGTCAGACAAGAGCTAGCCCAACGCTACAACATCAACCACACTACACTACAGATTGAATGTGAAACCTGTCCTTCCGGTAACATCTGTACCATCTGCCAAATGGGCCGACACGATACCACAACAGGTGGGACTGCTTAGCTACCTGTAGCAGAACTCAAAAACCACAGAAACCGGAGTTAAAGCGAATGGGTGTATTCGTTGCTGGAGAAGGGCTTTCAAACGCAAGAATTATGTTGGTTGGGCAAAATCCGGGTAGTGAAGAAGCTAAACAAGGCAGGCCATTCGTGGGAAAATCGGGGAAATATCTTGATGCGATGCTAAAGAAAAATGAAATTGACCGGGGCGAATTGTACATAACCAGTGTCATCAAAGAAACAACTCATGGGAACAGGCAGCCGACTGCACAAGAACTCAGTGATTGGATGCCTTATTTGCTCGAAGAGATTAGACGAGTGAAACCTAAAATCGTGGTTTTGATGGGTAAGATTGCCTGGAAAACACCCAGGCTGGAGGCTATTAAGTATATAGAGACCTATCATCCGGCTGCGGCGATGCGCTTTCCTAAAGCAAGGGAAAGGTTTGAAAGGGACTTCAAAAAGCTGAAGAAAGAGTACATGTGAAAAGATTTAAGCTTATAGAACACACAGCCGATACCGGTCTGGTTGCCTATGGGAGCACGCTGGCTGAAGCATTTGCCAATGCGGCCTATGGTATGTTCTCTATCATTGCCGACCTTAGAACGGTGAGGGGGGTGGAGAATCGTGTTATAGAGGTCAGCGAAGGAGACTCAGAGGCGCTATTATTCGAATGGCTTAACCGTCTTATTTACCTTTTTGATGTAGAAATGCTTCTTCTCAAAAGGTTTGATATCAGCGAATTTGACGGCTACAATCTGAAGGCAATATGTCATGGTGAAAAATATGACTCGTCGCGGCATCACCTGAAGATAGGTATCAAATCTGCTACCTATCATATGCTCAAGGTAGACAAGGAGAAAAACCAGGTACAGGTTATCTTTGATATATAATTGATTGGGAGGATACTATGGCGAGGTGGAATGGTCCCCTAGAAAAGGTTGATGAATATCACTGGCGAATTCCCGCGAGCTATAAAACTGGCATGCGGGTGCCGGGTCTGATTTATGCCAGCCGGGATATGCTCGAAAACATTCTGAGTGAGCAGGCTCCCGAACAGGTTGCCAATGTGGCATTTCTGCCCGGGATAGTTCGTTACTCTCTGGCTATGCCAGATATCCACTGGGGATATGGCTTCCCCATAGGCGGTGTGGCTGCCATGCGGATGGAGGACGGCGTGGTTTCTCCTGGTGGTGTTGGTTTTGATATCAACTGTGGGGTGAGGCTCCTGCGCACAAATTTGACTCAAGAAGAAGTCCGCCCGAAGATAAAACAGCTTATGGATGCTCTGTATAAGAGTGTGCCTTCGGGTTTAGGCTCCCAGGGTAGAATAAAGCTTCGTTCGGGGGAAATCGATGAAGTCCTGGTCAAAGGCTCGCGCTGGGCAGTTGGGCGCGGGTACGGAAGGCATGAGGACCTGGAGACTACGGAGGAAAGGGGAGAGATGTCTGGAGCCGACCCTGCCAAAGTAAGCGGCAGAGCGAAGGAACGTGGCATACCGCAATTGGGTACGTTAGGCTCGGGTAATCACTTTCTTGAGGTGGCTTTAGTCGACAATATCTATGAGCAGGAAATAGCTAAAGTTATGGGCGTGGAGCAAGTCGGACAGGTAATGTTGCTCATCCATTGTGGTTCTCGCGGCCTGGGACATCAGACTGCTGACGACTATATCAAGGAGATGGTGAGCGCTATGAGGCGTTACGGTATTGAGGTACCTGACCGGCAGCTTGCCTGTGCCCCGCTGTCCTCCCCAGAGGGCAAGGCTTACCTCTCTGCCATGAAGTGCGCTGCCAATTATGCCTGGGCAAATCGCCAGTGCATAATGCATTGGGTCAGAGAGACCTTTTGTAACGTATTGGGTAAGTGTGAAGAAGACGTTGGGTTGGAGCTAATCTATGATGTAGCGCACAACATAGCCAAGATTGAAGAGCACGAGGTGAGTGGTCATAAAGAGATGCTCTGCGTGCATCGTAAGGGTGCTACCAGGGCATTCCTGCCCGGCCATCCCGATGTGCCGGCAAAGTATTCGAAGATTGGACAGCCCGTCCTCATCCCCGGCGATATGGGGCGTGTATCCTATCTGCTGGTAGGTACGGAACTGGCTATGAAGGAGACCTTTGGCTCTACCTGCCATGGAGCGGGTAGGGTAAGAAGCCGTGCTGCCGCCAAGCGTTTGCTAAAGGGAAAAGACGTGCTCGAAGCACTCGAATCACGTGGCATAACCGTTCGGGCTGGCAGTCTGTCAGGTCTTGCTGAGGAGGCTTCTGAAGCCTATAAGGATGTGACCTCAGTGGTTGGTGTCGCCCATAGCACGGGCATCTCCAAGATAGTTGCCAGGACCAGACCAATTGGTGTCATCAAGGGTTAGCTCGTATCGTTATAGATGAAGGTTTAATAAAAACAAAAGGGACGGGATGAATCCCGTCCCTTTTGTTCCTCGGTCCTTATTTTACCTTGACTTCGATGTGCTTGGCTTTGGCTTCTTCAGCCTTGGGGAGCCTTATCTCCAGCAAGCCATTCTCGTAGGTAGCTGAGATTTTGTCGCCATTGACCGGGAATGGAAGCGATACCGAACGGGAGTAAGTACCAAAGCAGCGCTCACAAGAATAATAAGTAGCGTTCTCAGATACTTCTTCTTGCTTCTTTTCAGCCTTGATAGATAAGCAATCATTCTCAAGACTGATATCGATATCTTCCTTCCGCATACCGGGTAGTTCTGCTCTCATTACGAGTTCGTCGTTCTCTTCAAACATGTCCAGACGAGGATGCATATGAGTATAAACTACCGGTGTCTCGGATTCCCAGATATCACTGGCGAGCCTCTCAATTTCATCAAGAAGGCTCATTGAAGTAGGTTCTACACAAGTCAAAGCTAGGCTTGGACTTCTTCTGATAGTAATTGCAGCCATCGTAGTACCTCCTTTCTATTGACTATCATAAAAATATACTGCGTTTCGAACCGGGAGGTATACGACTTTTATCACACTTTCTTGGAGGGCAGGAAAAATAATTATTGTTGCTCTTCACCCGACACTATGATGTAACCGCATCTGATAGCTCCCTGGGGACATACTGCCTCACAGATGCTACAATAATCGCAATTTGGGGTTTCTGATATTCTGACTTTGTCTCCGTATTCAGTAATACCACCACCATGACAGACAACTAAACACAAGCCGCAGCCATTACACAACTCGGAATCTAAGTCTGGCATTATTGTCATTTAAATGCCCCTCCCACGTTAAAACCTTATAATATACTATTATTCTATTCTGACCATCCAGATAAGTCCGTGATATTTGTCACGGAGTTTTCATAACTCGCTCAATTCGGATAGCTTGTTTCTATCAGTAATTACTATCTGATTGTGTTTTAGACTGATAGTGCCCATTGCTTCTAATTCTCGGAGAGACCGGCTGACTATTTCGCGCACAGTCCCTATCATAAAAGCCATCTCTTGCTGTGTAATCTTTACTTGTTCACCACCTGCACGCGCTAGCTTTTCCCTCTCCAGTAGCAAGCCTGCCAGCCTTCCGGTGACATTCTTGAATACCAGTTCAGCAGCTAGCCTGAGTAAGTAACGCTGACGGGCAGCAAAAACTTTAGCAATCCTCGAATGGACCTGCGGATAGGAGTTTAGCACCTGGCTTAAATCGCGCCAGCTCAATCCATATAGCATTACGGGGCTCATGGCCATGGCACTCAGCGCATTTGGTCCCTTATCGAAGATGTTGTCATCATTGAAGGAGTCCCCTCCGTAGGCAAGTCGGACAATGAATTCCCGACCCTCGGCAGAACTGGCAAAGAGCTTTACCGTGCCAGACATTACGAAGTAGAACATTTCATGCTCGTCACCCTGCCAAAGGATAACGTCGCCAGAGGAGTACTTTGTTTCAGTTGCATGAGAGCCTATATCCTCCAAAATTTGGAGATCTAGTTTGGTGAAATAGCACGCATTCTTTAGTACTTCAGGCTTTACGGTCATATCTTTTGCGACACAGTGACTATAGTGGATTGCTATTTTGCTTCCTTTTTCTCCTCAGCGTAAAAGCCCTTTAGCCGATCTGCCATTTCCTTGAGTTTCTTATCAACTAGATAATTGACCGTTTCCTTGGGATAGGTGCCACTTTTCTGCCTTTCGCCTGCCGGGACGCCGGTCAGTATCTCAATACCCCCATCAATGGTCTTGGCAGAGTAAATATGAAACTGACCTTTACGGACGGCTTCAACCACGTCCTCACGCAGCATGAGATTTTTCAGGTTCTGATGTGGTATTAGCACTCCCTGGTCACCCGTTAGTCCTTTAGCCTGGCATACCTTAAAGAAGCCTTCTATTTTCTGGTTTACGCCACCTATCGGTTGAATCTCACCGGTCTGGTTAACCGAGCCAGTTACAGCTATGTTTTGCTTTACAGGTATGTCCGACAGACTGGATAGGATGGCATACAGCTCGGTAGAGGAGGCACTATCGCCTTCTACGCCTTCGTAAGACTGCTCAAAACACAGGCTAGCGGAGAGCGAAAGAGGTTTATCCTGGGCGTATTTCCAGCCAAGGTAGCCACTTAAAATCATGACTCCCTTATTATGAATCGGACCGCTCAGTTGCGACTCTCGTTCGATGTTGATAACGCCACCACGTCCCAGAAAGGTCTTGGCAGTAATTCTTGACGGCTTGCCAAATGTAATGTCGCCGAGGGTGTAAACGCTCAATCCATTTATCTGACCGATTACGGTGCCCTCAGCGTCTATCATGATAGTGCCGCGATTTATCATATCCTGGATTCGTTCGTCAAGAAGGTTATGTCTGAATAGCCTCTCATCGATAGCTTTCTGCACATGACTGGCGGAGATGTACTTGGCGTTTTCCTGATTGGCCCAGTAGTTGGCTTCCTCAATCCAGTCCTTGACCTGGGCAAATCTTGAGGACAGCCGCTCCTGGTCGGCTACTATCCTGACAGAATACTCGATGACCTTGGCAACACCGCTGGGGTCAAAATGTCTGGCTTCGCATTCCTCACAACACCCAGAGAGAAAGGCGGCGTATGCCAGCATATTATCTTTAGTTTTCTCAATCTCAAAATTAAAGTCGGCTTTGACCTTAAAAATCTCCCAGAAGTCTTCGTCATACATCGACAATAGCTGGTAGAGCATAGCATCACCGGTAAGAACGACCTTGACATTTATCGGCATTGGTTCCGGCCTCAATCCCTGTGGCGCAATAAGCCCGAACTGCTCAAAGGGGTCTTCTATCCGGACCTCCTTGTTTTTAATCGCCCGCTTAAGCGCCGGCCAGACGCCAGGATTTATCAGCACATCATTTGCGCTGACCAGCAGATAGCCTCCGTTAGCCTTACCCAGAGAGCCTGCCTTTAACATAGTATGGTCGCTGAGGTAGCCGCCAAAGAGGAACCGCCGTTCAATTTTGCCGAACATATTGCCAAAGTTGGGATTGCTCTCGACAACCACCGGAGGTCCTTTGGCTTCACTGTTATCCACAAAAACATTGACCTGAAACGGAAGAAACGGATTTCTCCCCCCCATAACCTGACTGGCCGGAACCCCGAACACCGGATTTATCGGTTCTTCGGTGCCCTTGAAGAGTTCGAGGTTATCGAGTACATAGGCTTTGAGGTCAACAAGATACTGACTTATCTTCGACCATTGAGAATATTGCTCAAGCAACGAGCCGAATAGGCCGGAGACGGTGTATTCGCCGATGTCTTTATCTGTCTTCTGTAATCGCTCCATAGTCTTTGCTTGCACGTTGCCGGCAGCCTCAAAATTTGCTTTCAGTTTCTTGCGCAGCTCATTTTGCTTCGACTCAAGCTTTTTCCTGGCATCTTCGTCCAAGTCAAGATATTCTTGTTCCTGCATGGGGCGGTCATCTTTCAGGGGAATCAAGACCGGCCCGACAGGGGTAATCTGAAGAGTAAAGCCTTGACGATGGGCATCACGTGATATTTCTTCAAACAACTTCTGCTGCTCAGTTTGTGCTTCTTCAACCGTCTTCTGTCTCTGGTTTTTATACTCCTCGCTGGAGAAAGCTTGCCCCAGCGCCTGGCGTATTTTATTAAGGAGGTCGGCAATCTCGTCTCGAAAGGCTTTGCCCTTTCCCTGTGGCAGGCTGGCTATTTGAGGACTGTCAGGCTCCTTAAAATTGTAGAGGTAACACCAGTCGTCCAGAACAAAGGTTTCTCCTCGCTGTCCTCTTTCCTTGATAACCCTTTCAATATAGGACTTCACCATGGATGTCTTTCCTGTCCCAGTCAGTCCGGCAACATAGATGTTATACCCGGCGTTGACCATATTTAGACCAAACTCTACGGCTCGTGTCGCCCGTTCCTGACCAATAAACTCGCGAAGTGGGGCCAAGTCTTTGGTACATTCGAAGTCGAACAGTTTGGGGTCGCATTCCCAGTGAAGTTTATCAACTGGCACCTCATATTTCTTGATATCCATATCATTCTCCTTAAAACATTTCTGTAAGCAAGTTTAGCAGAATTCAACTCGGTTAGCCATCACCCCAATCCTACGGACTCCTTAACTGTGTTTAGGGTCTTTTCGGCAATTGGTCTGACTCTAGCTGCTCCTTCGGCTAGCAAGGAATCAATATACCCCGTGTCTGCGGCAAGCTCTTGACAGCGGGTTTGTAGGGTGCGTAGTCCATCGATGACTACTTCACCCAGTTCTTTTTTGGAATAAGCGTACCCTTTATCTGCAAACTTAGCCTCGATTTCTAACCGCTTGAGACCGGTGACCAGTTCGTAGATAGCAAGAAGATTATAGATGCCCGGACGGTTCTCACCAGAGAACACGCTTTTTCACACTATGACCTTATTGGGTTACTTTTTAATGGCGCGGGCTATGGCACTGCCAAACTCGCGACATTTAGTCAGGTCATCGGATTTCGGCTGCCACTTGGCACGGATACCTTCAACAGTTATAGGTATCTTGCTCTGGGTCAGATGCTCTTCTATGATTTTCACTGATTCCCCGCTCCAGCCGTAGCAGCCAAAGGCGGCTCCTATCTTATTCTGGAATTTAAGCCCCTTAATATCCTCGAGTATCGGCATTATGGTGGGTAGCAGTCCGTTGTTGAAGGTTGGCGAACCTATAATAATAGCTTTGGTCTTAAATATTTCGGTTATGACATCATTCCTATCCGTAGTCGGCATAAAGAAAGCCTTGTAAGGGATATTCTCTGCTGCCAGTCCCTCACCGATAGCCTCTGCCATGTGTCTGGTTCCATCCCACATGGAGTCGTAGGCAATGACCGCCGTTTTCTCCGGCACTTGAGCCGCCCACTCCTGATATTTCTTAACAATCTGGATTGGGTCCTTCCTCCAGATGATGCCGTGACTGGGCGCGATAATATTTACCGGCAGGTTCAGCGCCAGGACATCATCTATCTTCTTTGAGACCATACTGCTGAATGGCGTCAGGATATTGGCATAGTACTTCAATGCTTCCTCATAAAGCTCCTCCTGGTTTACTTCGTCATTAAAGCGGAAGGCATTGGCATAGTGCTGCCCGAAGGCGTCATTCGGCATGAGGATATTATCACCGGTCAGGTAGGTGAACATGCTATCTGGCCAGTGTAGCATGGGTGCCTCGACAAAGATAAGCTCTCTCTTACCAATGCTGACCTTATCTCCCGTCTGGACTGCCTGGAAATTCCAGGGCTGGTGAAAATGTCCCTCCACACTCTCTCTGCCCCGTTTGGAGACGATTACAGTAGCCTTGGTGGCATGGCGCATCACTGTAGGAAGAGCACCAGAATGGTCAATTTCCGAATGATTGGCAACAACGATATCAATCTTAGCCGGGTCGATAATTTCACGGATATTTGCCATAAGCTGCTCCTGGAAGGGGCTCCATACCGTATCCACGAGCACGGTCTTATCATCAGTGATAAGATAGGCATTGTATGAAGACCCGCGGTGTGTGGTCAGTTCATAGCCATGAAAATGTCTCAGTGCCCAGTCCACAACTCCTACCCAGTAGACTCCTTTTGTTAATTCGATTATCATTTCACTCCTTTCAGCATATTCAAGATTTTTAAATGTAGCGACCTATGCTATTATACTAATTTTGCAGGAACCTATTCCTCTAATTCGCCATCTGATTATACTACTTCGTTGTTAAAGATTTTTACCAAACGCACAGCTCGCCTGTTTTCGTGCCGCAAGATATCTACAAAGACAGAAGACAGACCCACACCGGCAAGCATCGGCAAAAGGGTAGTTTCTATCACTGGAGTCGTAGCCGTCTTCACTCTCCAGCTTATAGACCCGTTCGCGATACCACTGGAAGGTATTTTGATGGTTAAATGAAACGCAGGGTTGCAGGATATCAATTAGGGAAAATCCCTTATTAGTAATGCCTTTTTTTATAATGTCAGAGAGGTGGTTAATATCCCCGGCGAAGCTTCTGGCGACGAAGCTGGCACCACTGATTATCGCCAGAGCTATGGGGTTAATGGGGTTAGCTGCCCCATAAGGCGTGGTCTTGGTGACAAAACCAAAATCGCTGGTGGGTGATGCCTGCCCTTTAGTGAGTCCATATACCTGGTTATTGTGAACGAGATAAGTAATATCAAGATTGTGCCGTGTGGCGTGGAGGAAGTGGTTGCCTCCTTCACCATAAGCATCCCCATCACCGCTAATAGCAATAACCACTAGCTCGTGATTAGCAATCTTAGCACCGATGGCCGGTGGAATCGGTCTTCCATGAAGAGAGTTGAATATGTTGCCTCTCGTGTAATGGGGTAGCTTTCCCGCCTGACCGATACCAGAGACCAGCAAGACCCTGTAAGGCTCGATTTTCAGTTCAACCAGAGCTTGGTTTAATGCTCTCAGGATACCGAAATTACCGCAGCCCGGGCACCACGTCGGCTTCAATCCGGCATAATCGGATATTTCAACCATGTTAGCATCCCTCCTTTCTCATCGCTTCAGCAATGTAAGCCGGGGTGAAAGGTCGGCCATCGAATTTTAGAATTTTCCCGCTCACATCGCATCCCGTTTCTGCTTTGATGAGGCGAGCAAGTTGTCCTGTAGCGTTGTTTTCGATGACGTAGCTGTTATTAGCCTTACTGACAGCATCGGTAACAGCCTCGGTTGGGAAGGGCCATAGTTCATTGAGATGAAGCATGTTGACGCTAGCACCATCATGGCGCAGCATATCCACTGCCTCGTGAATAGCTCCATAGGTGCTCCCCCAGCCAATCAAGGTTGTGTTAGCTTTTTTGGATCCATATAAGCTGGGGAGACTAATCTCTTGCTTGAGGCTAAATAGCTTGCGCATCCTTTTCTCTACTTGTGCCATTCTCGTCTCGGCATCCTCAATGAGATGTCCGGCTT
Organism: Chloroflexota bacterium; assembly: GCA_043797985.1. GTDB lineage: Bacteria > Chloroflexota > Dehalococcoidia > Dehalococcoidales > UBA2162 > JAZDPB01. The sequence continues at coordinate 5,205 of JAZDPB010000147.1, read as the reverse complement.
CATCGTGCTCATCGCAGTCGGTGACTACCAGTGCCTTACTCATTCCAGGGAAAGCCCGTGGCGAAATGCCGGATTGGGTTATTTTATGCCTCTTGTATTCTGAAGGGTCATCCTCTTTCTCTGGAAACAAGAGGCCGCGGTCAACCTTTACCTCAGATATGTCGAATGGGTCAACGGTAGCATACGAGCTAGCCAAATGGTGGTCAGTAAGGATTATTACCGGTAATTGGTATTTCTCTGCCAGGTTAAAGGCTTTGACGGTTAACCAGAAAGCATCTTCAATGGTAGCTGGGGCAAGGACAGCCCTGGGGAATTCGCCGTGGTGGGCATGAAGCACAAACTGAAGGTTGCCCTGTTCTGTTCTGGTGGGTAGACCGACAGCAGGACCAGGGCGCTGTCCATCAATCACTACTATTGGTGTCTCGGTAATACCTGCCAGTCCTATACCCTCGACCATGAGACAAAAGCCGCTACCTGAGGTAGCAGTCATAGCTCTGGTACCGGCGTAAGCAGCCCCGATAGCCATATTGACGGCGGCGATTTCATCCTCGGCGTGAACCATTACCAGGTCACAATCTACGAGTGCTAAAGCGGCACCAAGAGCTACAGTATTGGTCATAACCTTGTTGCCTGCCTTTTCTTCAGCAAGTCTCTCTAAAGGTATACCCAAAATTTTGTCTTCGGCAGAAATATCTTTTATCTTATCGACATCGAAGATAGCTATACCATCTACAGTCAGTTCTTTGTGGTGCAGGTCTATACTCTCCTTGTTCAGCGCAACCAATATGTTCACTGGTTCAGCAATCGCACTCACCCGGCTATCTTTCACCCTGACACGGAAAAAGTTGTGTCCACCCCTTATTCTTGACTCATAGTCCTGGTCGGCGAAGATACTATAGCCATTGCGGGCGAAGACTTTTGCCAACAAGAAGCCGACTGATTGTACTCCCTGTCCGGCTTCTCCTCCTACCATAAAATTGAAATCAACGGACATCGCTCACCTCCTTCACCCTAAGGTTTATCTTGGCCAGCCAAAAATTATTATCGCCAGAATGGCATGTATCATCACCGAGGGCCAGAAGACCCTCCAGATATAGCAGTGGTATTTGTAATAGCGTTGATAAGCCTTGTTTTTCATCAGTCTGCCGCCCAGTTTCGAACCGGGGAGACAGCGGCAGGAGAAGAAGATTAGCATTCCGGTCACTAAATTAATGATGCCCAGAATAACTATCAGCCTGGTTACTAGCAGCGGGTCGAATACGTTCATTTCAACCTACTCTACTACCACCTTCTCCTCGCTATGACACCTTGATTTCTTTCTCCGATTGCCAGAGCCCATGGATATTGCATAAAGCCACCGAGTAGATAATCCCGGGCTTGCTTGTTTTCATAGACAAGCTGACTTCATGGTGAGTGTATACCGAGCCTTTATTCGGTCCTTCCACCGATTCTCCGTGGGCGGTAAACTCACAGTGGCCTATCTGGTAGGGGAATTTATCACCCTCCGGTTGGAAGTACACTGAAATCCATCGGATATGGTGTTCGGTTGTATTGGGATGAACCACCTCTTTACCCAGGGTGACCTTCACTGGAAAGAACTCGCCAGCTTTTACCTGGTTGGCGCATTCTATTACTGGAATATGCTTCTCTATCTTCCAGTCTGCGCTCTGGAAAAGCTCTCCAAATTGTTTCATGTCATCCTCCTTTCCGAGTTTCCTCGTTTGTCATTATTATCTATGGGCTACTTTGGGCAGCCCCTTTTTATTATACCTAGATTTCTGCGTTGGTTACTTACTTTCTGCCTAAATACCGCACTCACAACCTGGTGCTCTTACCATTAGAACAGGTACACAGGCAGAGCGGAGAATTTTATCGGCTACGCTTCCCCAAACCCACCGGCTTACTCCAGAGCGCCCGTGTGTTGCGATGACGATGAGGTCAACCCCATTTTTTGTAGCATAATCAGCAATCATATCGGCCGCTTGCCCGCCACTCAAAACCTTTGATTGGACTTTTATGCCATCATATTTGACTCTTTTCACCAACTGGTTGATATACTGTCTGGCAGCATTTTTAGAATCTGATTCCATTTGCTGCCATATCTTGGCACTATAAAAACCACCATCTTCGGCACCAACCGGTACACGAACCAGCTCAGCCACACGAACAAACGTGACACTACCTGCACCACACCCCTTAGCAATAGATTCCACATGAGGAAGCACGCACTCCGCTAATTCCGACCCATCCAATGGCACCAAGACTTTTCCGTACATTTTTTCTTCTCCTTTCTTATTCGTTAGACGCTAAATCTTTCAGCGTCTGAATAGCCTTATCGTAATCGGGATGCTTCGTTATTTCTGGCACGTATTCCACATATCGTACGATATGGAACCCGAGGTGATTAAACTGTCTCTGAAACTCGAAGAGTCCACATGAGGAGATACCGTACAGTTACGCCTTATAGCAGTGTGAGGTGGTACAGTAACTTCTCTCCCTAATATAGTAATATCGGAATTTCCTGGTAGGAGAGACTTCCCGAAGCCGATGTAACACAGTTTGCCTATATTCACTCCCTCGTCAATGATACATGTATCCACCACACTGGGGTAGCCAACAAAAACATTCGGCATCAACACCGAATTGCGTACCTCTGCTTGCTCATCGACCCAGACACCTGGCGACGGGATAGAGTTCTCCACGCGACCTTTAATCACACAACCCGGACTGAGTAAGCTATTTACCACTCTATCTTGCTGGGATACTCTGGGTGGCGGCAGGTCTTGAAGCAGTTCTACCTTGGCTCCTTCTACATCACGGACGCCCTGCGCCACAGCCTCAGCCATCCTGTAGATATGCCCATACATGCTGTAGAAGACTATCTTTACTTTCATAACTACGCTCCTTTATATGGACTTTAATAATGAGCGCGGACGCTTTTCTATTTCTGTCGTAGTCGAAGTATTCCTGTTGTGACTTATGTTCAGTCTATTCTTTCAAACGCACTCTTACTTACCCCGCAGACAGGACAGACCCAATCATTGGGCAGGTCTGTGAAGGAGGTACCTGGGTTTATGCCATTGTCGGGGTCCCCACTGTCCGGGTCGTATATATAGCCACAAACAGTACATCTATATTTTGTCCCATTGGCACCTTCCACCTTCTCTGCTATATAACTCGGGGCAGTTTTGGGAGTGCTGCCACGCTTTACCTGATGATAATAGTCGTAACTCATACACGGTTTTTCATTGAGAACGTCAGCAGCGACAATATTGCCGATGAAGATGGTATGACTACCCACGTCTATCTCTTTAAGCACCTTAGCTTCTATGTATGAAACAGTATTTTCGATAATCACCGGAGCATCGGTCTCGCCTATTTTATAATCAATCCCCTCAAGTTTGTTGATATCTCGGCCTGATTTGAATCCAAAGAGACCGATAAAAGACAAAGGCGTATCCTGACAGAGAACAGAAGCCGTAAAGACTTTGTTTTCTTTTATAAGCTGGTGCGTTAAATTACTTTTGTTAATACTAACCGCAATAGTCGGCGGGTCGGATGTTATTTGAAATACCGTGTTTGCAATTTGACCGTTGAGCTTGTCTCCCATACCGGAGCCTATTACATACATGCCGTAACCTAATTTATATAGAGCTTTTAAATTCATATTTCCTCTCTCGAAAATTTAATTTAAGATTCCTTCGGATACTTTGGCTAGTTTTGGAAGCTTACATAGGATTTTCTGCTGCACATTTTATCATCACACGAATAAATCTGCTAGAATCTATGAGTTATCTTAGAAGCAAAATCGTGGAAAAGTCATAAAATAATAAGCAAAAAAGTTACAAAACTATGACATTTGAAGAATAGGTATCGCAAAGTGAGAATGTTATAATTTTGTTACTTTTCCCATCCGCATTTTATGACTTTTCCATAGGAATTATTTACAATAGCAACAATATAAAATCTCACAAATCTAATTCAAAAAATGAAACTGATAATTTTTGACCTGGACCAAACGTTGGTAGATTTTCTACCGGTGCACGATGAGACAACGCGGCGACTGTTTAAGAAACTGTTCAACGTAGATGTCAGACTTAGCGATATTGATTTTGCTGGTAAAAGCCTAACTGACAATATTCATGAATTAGCCATGTTGAAGGGGATTCCCGAAGAAATATTCCAGAACAAGAGCCACCAGTTACTGAAGAATTACGAGACCATGTTTAGCGAAAGCTTGCCAAATGATGCTGTGAACCATGTATTGCCCGGAGCTAAGGAACTCTTAAGCGAATTATCAAATACAGACCATATCCTGATGCTATATACTGGTAATTCTTCGGAAATCGTCAATCAAGTATTATGTTCTACCAGTCTTGAGAAATATTTCAGATTTTGTTTCTACGGCACAGAAGTAAAAAACCGGGTTGACATGGTGAGGCTGGCTATTGATAGGGCAGCGAAACACACCGGACATGAGTTCAAAGATAAAGACATAGTAATTATCGGGGATTCAATACGTGATGTTGAGTGTGGCAATCAAGTCCATGCTTTGACAATTGCTGTGGCTACAGGGTTCCATTCCAAAATACAACTCAAAACTGCAGGAGCAGACTATGTATTTGATAACTTGAAAGACTATAAAAAAGTCCTCAAGATTATTGGCTAGCTTTCACAAACAGGTGTCACCAGAAGGAGTATTTTACTAAGGGCTTCTCGGTTGAGAAGCCCTTTACATAATAAGCGCAGGAAGTGCTCCTCCTTTACAAATACGAGTTTTGGGACTAAAATAGACACGATTTGGTGCGGGTGTAACTCAGCGGAAGAGTGCTTGCTTCCCAAGCAAGACGTCGTGGGTTCGAATCCCATCACCCGCTCCATACGCTCAGGGAGGGGGCTTGCTTACCAAATATGAGTATCAAGTACCTGCTCGACCGATACGCTCTCGCCGCACGAGCCCAGGGAGAGAGCCCATGGACAATCAAACATACCATCCGGATTGTCGGATACTTCGACGAATTCATGGGTGGTATTACTGACGTCAACCTGCTGCAGGACGACGACCTCAGGAACTTCATTCTGGCCACCCAGGAGAAAGAAAAGTGGGCCGGTTTGCCGCAGGCACGGGGGCAAAAGGTAAGCGCCACCACTGTCAACACCTACACGAGAGCCATCAAGGGATTCTTCACGTGGCTTTACCGAGAA
>JAZDPB010000129.1:0-12987 GCA_043797985.1 Chloroflexota bacterium | reverse complement strand
GTGACCTTTGAGTTTGCCAGATTACAAAGAATCTTACTGAGTTCTTCTTTCTTCTTACCGGTTACCACAGCTACTTCCCAGGGTTGTGTGTTCGTGTAAGAGGGACTTCTACTGGCTGTTTTCAAAATTGCTTTGATTGTGTCTTCAGGAATGGGTGTGGACTTAAAGGCACGAATACTTCTCCTCGTTTCGATTCCTTCAGTTAGTTCCATTGTCTATACCCTCCTATGCATATTGTTCATATTGCTGGTTAGATTTTTTATAGGTCGCTTAGCAATCTATCCTCCATATCCCATTCTCCTAAATAGAGCTTTGTATCATAAGTGCTGTTTTTGAGTCTTTTTGTCATTCCCACGTAAGTGGGAATCCAGAAATCGTGTCTAACTATGCTAATCTGGATTCCCGTTTTCACGGGAATGACGGCTTTTGATAAAAAGCCCCTTCCCTCTCCTATTCGCTTCGTGTGTTTACTTGCTCCCGAAATACTGTAGTGCTAGCCTGGCCTTTTCCTCAAGGCTGAGGTCAGAAGTAGTAGGGAGAGTGGCTATGGCGCGGGTAGCTTCAGCAACAGAATAGCCCAGAGAGGTCAGAGCAGCTAAAACGTCAGCATTTCCTTGTGCCAGTTGTCCTGCTGGAGTGGCTATCAAGCCGGCGCCTATCTTATCTTTAAGCTCCAGGATGATACGACCGGCTAATTTTTTACCTATTCCCGGTACTGTATTTAATATGTCGACGCTGCCGGTAGCAATCGCCATGCTCGCTTTCTCGACGCTCATTGTTGAGAGCATACCGAGTGCTATCTTAGGACCTATTCCTGATACGCTAAGCAGCGTCTGAAAGAGCTGCAGTTCCTCAGTTGAGGCGAAGCCGTAAAGAGTGGCATTGTCCTCCCTCAGGTGCAGGTGAGTATGAAGGTGTATCTTTTCGCCGGTGGTGCCCAGTGTGCTCAGGGTAGAGGTTGGCATATATACCTGAAAGCCTATTCCATTGACATTGATAATCGCCCAATCACTGCCTAATGATTCGAGTATGCCGTGAAGACTGGCTATCATCCTTCTACCTCACTTTTGTTTAGCCAGCAGGTCGCTCAGGTGTACCTCACTAAGGTGACATAAAGCTACTGCCAGGGCATCAGCAGCATCGCTTGGCTCTGGAACCTGAGATAGACCGAGCTGAAGTCTGACCATCTCCTGAATTTGCTCCTTTGAGCTGGCTCCGTAATTGGCTACTCTCTGTTTTATCTGGGCTGGGGTATATTCGCTGGTGGCAATTCCCTGGTTAGCCGCTGCCAGAAGGGCTATTGCCTGAGCCCTGCCGATAGCCAGTGCCGACTTGGCGTTCTTAGCCATAAAAGGTTGCTCTATAGCCATCACATCAGGCTGATAACGTGCAATAATTTCCAGAAGCTTATTATATAAAAAACTCAAACGCTCTCCAATCGGAGAGCGCATTGAGGCAGTTAAAGCCCCACAATCAATAAAAGTTATTTCATCATTTTTATTTTCAATCACACCATAGCCCATAGCTATCGTTCCAGGGTCAACACCTAAAATTCTCATCACTAAACTCAAACTGGTATTATGGGCAAGGGTAATTGCAGAAATTCACATTAAACCGGCGCTGCAAACTTCTCTAGTATAGCATCGGAAAAGTCAACATTACTGGATACATGCTGGACTTCGTCCAGTTCTTCTAGTTTATGCAGTAGCTTTAGCGCTTGTAGCGATGCCTTTTCATCAAGCGCAAGCGTGGTCTTAGGCACCATTGATAGCTCAGCCGAGGATACTGGTATTTCTGCTTGTTCCAAAGCTGCTCTGACTATTTCTAGCTGCTCAGGCTTGGTATAAATCTCCACATAACCCTTTTCTGCCTTAACATCCTCAGCACCGGCGTCAATAGCCTTTAGTGTTAGTTCATCGGTATCTAAATTATCGGTTTCTAACGTAATTAATCCCTTTGACTCGAAAAGCCAGGCTACACAGCCATTCTCACCCAGGCTGCCACCATGGCGTGAGAAGATATTCCGAACGTCCTGTATCGTTCGATTACGGTTGTCGCTCAGGGCTTGTACCAGAACAGCCGCTCCACTCGGTCCATAACCTTCCAGGACCATCTCCGCCAGGGTAGCTCCTTCTGTCCCGCCGCTGCCTTTTTTGACTGCCCTTTCTATGTTGTCAAGTGGCATATTATTATCACGGGCTTTCTGAATCGCTAACCGCAACCGATAATTTGAGTCAGGGTCACCTCCTCCCTGACGCACGGCGACAATTATTTCTCGGGTAAACTTGGTAAACATCTGACCTCGCTTGGCATCAGATGCTTCTTTCTGGTGTTTAATGTTAGCCCATTTGGAATGTCCTGACATTGCTGGCCCTCCTTGGCTGACTAGCAACCTCATTCTGCTTTGGTTCTAATTGTATCATTTACTCCTCCTGTGGTCAAAGGGGGGACATCGGAAAATATTTAACAAATATTAAGCTATCTAAAAGGTGTGGCAAGAGTGAGTGAGGGTGTTTATCGACCAGAAACTAGATTCAGCTTCCATAGGTCGGGTACGGATAGGGCAACTCCAATTACACACAGGAAACAAGCCGTACCCATTATTGTTACCGCCCAAGGAGCGCCCAGAAGGGAAGCAAGCACTCCGGCAAGGAGACTCCCGAGAGGCATAAGTCCTCGGTCCAGCAGACGAATACCGAGCACTCTGCCACGAAGTTCCTGGGGAGTAAGGGTCTGGAGGAGAGTCTGGTTCTGGGATGCATAGCTAGTATTGAAGAGTCCGACCAAAAAGGTCGATGCCATTGCTATTGTTAAAACTGGCGAACGAGAAAAAAGCACCAAGCTGAGTGCAAACCCCATCGCTCCCCCGATAAGTAATTTTCCATTATCCTGCCAGTGGCTCAGTGAGGCGATTATCAAAGCTCCTAAGCCTGCCCCTATTCCCACCATAGTTAATAACAAGCCCTGGGTTTGGGCGTCGCCGTGGAAAACCTCAATCGCAAAAATCGGCATCAGACTGGTATATGGCATACCCAAAAGTATCGGAGCAAGCCCAAGTACTAATAAAGCTAAGATAAGCCGGTGGGTTGCAATATAAGCAAATCCTTCCTTTAAGCTTGTGGAAATTGACTGGTTTACCGAACTTATAGAACGGCTGATTGAAATGGAGATCTCTGGAACTCTAATCTGCACCGTCCATACCGTGGCCAGTGCATACAAAACGCCTTGGCTGAAATAGGCGACATCCACGCCAAAAACCTGAATGAGGACCCCGCAGATAGCTGGTCCTACACTACGACTCAAGTTCTGGATTACTGAGTTAAGCGCGATAGCATTCAACAGTCGATTGTCTCCTACCAGGTCGCTAATTAGGACTTGGCGCGCCGGTTGTTGAAAAGCCTGCACTGTTCCTGCAAAAAAGCCAGTGACATAAATGTGCCAAACCTGAATATGCCCTGTTAAAATCAGCATAGCTAGGACAATCTCAAGAAAGGCATTAACTGTCTGGGCGATGATGAGCTGCGCCTTACGACTATAGCGGTCGGCAACCACTCCGGCGAAAACACCAAAGACTAGCAGAGGTGCGCTACGAACTGCACTCACCAGTCCCAGTTGCAGAGGAGAACGGGTAATACTGTAGATGAGCCAACTGCGGGCAATCTGGTCCATATTCTGTGCCATGGAGGTGCCCAACTGACCCAGCCACAGCAGGCGATAGTCCTTTATTCCCAGGGATTCAAAGGTACGAACGTTCCTCAGTAGTTTCATGTTCGAAGTGTTCTAATCTTTCACAAATTAATCCAATTTTCGTATTCTTGGAACGAAGACAAAGGCTAGGATGGAGATGAGAACAAGAACCATGGCAAACCCGCCGATGGCCCACTGAGCTCCAATACCCTCGGCTAGGAGACCAGCAAGAAAAGTCCCCAGGCTGCTCAGCCCCATGTCCATCATGTTTATGCTCATCACCCGTCCCAGGTATTCGGCGTCAGTATAGGATTGGAGTAGTGTAGTAGCCAGAGTCTGACGTCCAGTTTGCCCCAAGCCAACGAAAGCCATTAAACCTAGTGATAGAGGCCATGAGCGGGAAAAAGCAAAACCCGCCAGTGCCAGACCTAGAATCAGTCCGCTGACCAGTAGCAGGGTACCCCGTCTTTTACTCGGTAAAGAAGCAATGGCAAAGGAACCAATCATCGCCCCAATCCCCGAGACACTCATTAGGATACCCATTCCGGTCGCTCCGACCTGCAGGATGTCATCAGCAAATATTGGCATCATCATCTGGTAGGGCATTGATAATACAACGACAACTAGGGTCAAAACAAGAATAAGGAGAATAGTAGTTTTGCCCCACATATATTTCAAACCTTCTTGGATGTTGAGCAAAGCACCGCCACCGCGAAGCGAGATGGTACCGGTAGCCGGTAGGAAGCTCGTAAAAACGACAGATGCTAAGTATAGCCCGGTCATGGTATAGAAGACAGCTTCAAAGTCGAAAGCATCAACGAGAAAGCCAGCTAAAGCTGGGGCGACAAGCCGGACTGTGTTCATTCCTAGACTGTTCAAAGCTACGGCATTCATCACCTGTGCCTTGCTGACGATTTCAGGGATGATAGCCTGGCGTGCTGGCATCATGAAAGCCATAATGATTCCTTGGAGTACAGAGTTCACTATCAGAACCCACCATGAGCCGGGATGTTGAGGACTCAGGTAACCCGTGGTCAAAGTAATGGCGACGCTTAGGGCTACCAGGGCTGAAGCAGCCTGACCTGCTTGAATGACGTTCTTCTTTTGCACACGGTCGGCGATGACTCCACCAAAAAGGGATAAAAAGAGCATGGGGAGGGCGTTAGCTAGAGACATTAAGCCCAGAATAGCGGCGGAACCGGTCAAACGATAGATAAGCAACGAGCGGGTGACCATTTGCATATTCATGGAGCCCCATTGGCCTACCATACCCAGAAAGTAGAAACGGTAGGCCGAGTTTCTCAGTGAGTCAAAGGTTTTCACGCTACTGAATGAGACTCCGAACTTGCCAACGCCAATCCTCCTTGGTGTCTCTGTGCTCCGTGATTCGGCTATCCCTTTATTTGCTTCGCTAGCGGGCGAATCTTGTTTTGCTATCGAATTAGAACTTTTTCCAATAATATGCATATGTCTAACCTTAACTGTAATTAATGAAAACTTGGTATGAATGTTTAATGAATCAATCCGGTGGGGATACTTTTCTTAACTCAAGCTCTTGAGAAGTCGAAAGGTCTTGTTTTCGCCTACCTTAAAAGAAATGTCATCTGCTGCTGTGAAGTGACTGAACCGCTTGGTCAAGTTTTCGACTTTCATCGTGTTCATCTTTACCTTTGTCTTCGTAAGCTTGAACTGCCATGACCAATGAGGTAAATCCATGAGCTAGTGTAGCAAGCTCCTCCATGCTCATATGTGCCAGGGCTTCAGACATATAGCCTATTCTTCGCTCCCTGAGCCTGGCCACAAGTTTCTCTCCCTCCTTTGTAGCTCGAAGTAACAAAACACGACGGTCTTGGTCGCTCTCAGTGCGGGTCACTAATCCCTTTTTTACCAAGCGGTCTACTATGCCAGTAACATTGGTTGGAGTAACCTCCAGTGCTGCTGCCAGCTTGCTCAAGCTAGTACTTCCTTGGTGGGTAATAAAAAACAGACTTCTGAGTTGAGCAATCGTAACGTTCAGTCCAATCCAAACGTCAGGCTCGTATTGCCTCCGGCCTTGGTCTACCTTCTGCTGTAGCTCAATAATTTCTCCAATTAACTCTGCTTTCTCCAATACTCAAACCTACCTTCATTATGAAGTTTATAATAATAATGAAGCTTATACTGATATTATAAGTAACATTCATTATAATGTCAATAATATCGTTCCCAATTGGTTGATAATTCTACAATTCCGTTCGGCATGCTCACTATGAGCGGCATAGATTGATGGAAGAAATCTTAAATATTTCTCAACCAAAAAAGAACGTTATCGTATGGTATGGTGAATTGACATGTAGATTGGCGGGCGTTAAAATCAAAACAAGATGCAGTTCTTTGGTACGTCTGGGATGCGGCGGGTTGCCGATAGGGACCTGGTTGAGTTATCACTCAAGGCTGGGTTGGCGGTAGGCAATGTTTATGGCGATGTAGTGGTAGGCTGTGACACTAGGACTTCCAGTGAGGCAGTAAAATATGCCTTCATCTCAGGATTGTTAACTGCCGGTTCCAGGTGTTGTGATGCTGGTGTCGTGCCTACGCCGACTCTGGCTTTGGCTGCTAAGGAGCTTCAGGCTGGAGCGATGATTACTGCATCACACAACCCTCCTGAATACAATGGTATAAAGCTGGTGAATCCGGATGGCTCTGCTTTTGATTCTAATCAACAAGAGCATATAGAGAGCATGATTCTAAGCGACTCTCTTTCTGTTGCCTCATGGCAAGAGATTAAAGGAAGCAGTATTCTTAATGGAGCTGTTGAGAAGCATATTGAACACATATTGCAGGACTTTCATAGTGAATCAAAACTAAAGGTGGTGGTAGACTGTGGTTGTGGCGCTGCCTCGGTGATTACCCCTTATCTATTGAAAAGATTGGGTTGTGAGGTGGTCGCTCTGAATTGTTATCCTAGCGGTTTTTTCCCCCATTCTGCCGAGCCGACCCAAGTAAATCTAGAGGAGTTGATGAAGACCACGGTAGAGCTTGGTGCTGATTTAGGTATTGCCCATGACGGAGATGCCGACCGCATGATGGCGGTGGATGATAAGGGCCGGTTCATATCCGGTGATAAGCTCATGGTACTTTTCGCTAAACAGGCACGGGCAAAAAAGATTGTCACCACTATAGATGCCTCTATGGTGATTGATGAAATGGGTTTCAGTGTTACCAGAACGAGTGTGGGAGATAACTATGTCTCTGAGGAACTTAAAAAAGGTGGAGACTTTGGTGGCGAGCCATCCGGTGCCTGGGTTTTTCCTAAAAGTTCGCTTTGCCCCGATGGCATTTATGCTGCTGCTCAACTGGTAGCTATAGCTGAACGGCATAAATTATCGTCATTGGTTGATGGCATACCCGGCTACCCCATTCTTCGTGGCAGCCTGGCTGGTAAAATGGTAGCGATACCTGATTTACAAAGGCGGCTCTTCGCTATGGGAGCATTGTCAGCGAGTAATGCTGACGGTATTAAGCTAAACTTTGAAGATGGCTGGCTACTAATCAGAGCCTCAGGTACGGAGCCTAAGATAAGGGTAACCGCCGAGGCGAAGACCGAAGCGCGGGTGCATCAACTCTATAATAGCGGTGTCAAAGTAATTAAGGAGTGTTTAAAGAGAGGTAAGGAGAAATAGGTTGAAGGCAGTTATTTTAGCCGCTGGTGAAGGGAACCGAATGCGGCCTCTTACCTATACCAGGCCTAAGGTGATGCTACCTATAGCTAATAAGCCCATCCTGGAGCATTTACTTATTGAGGCCAGTAAGGCTGGTATCAGGGACTTTATTTTTATTGTCGGTTATCATGACGAGCAGGTACGCAATTATTTCGGTAGTGGTGATAAATGGAATGTAGCCATAGACTATTGTGCCCAGCGCAAACAATCGGGTACAGCCGATGCGCTTAACATGGTGAGAGGCTTGGTGGATGGTAATTTCTTAATGATGAATGGTGATATTATTGTTAAGCAAAAGGATATTAAGAACCTTTCCAATAGGAAAGGCAATACCATGAGTGTGGTTGAAGTCGAGAAAACAGGTGATTTAGGCTTGGTCGAAATAAAAGGAAGAAAGGTTGTTCATATTTATGAGAAGGTGGAAAATCCTCCTTCCCATACGGCAAATGCCGGTCTATATCTGTTCACCCCGGATATATTTGCCGCCATATCTCAGACTCCGAAGTCACCACGTGGCGAATATGAGATAACTGATTCCCTGCAGTTATTGATAGATCAGGGACATCACATTTCGTATCAAAGAATTGACTACTGGCTCGATATTAGTTATCCATGGGACTTATTGCCAGCCAACGAATCTTTGTTGAATGAGACTGGAGTGCAGAACCTGGGAGAGGTAGAAAAGAATGTGGTAATGCAGGGGCTGGTTTCTATTGGTAAGGGTACGATAGTGAGGTCAGGCTCCTATATAGTGGGTCCAGTGATAATCGGGCAGAATTGCGATATTGGTCCCAACTGTTATATTCGTCCTCATACTTCTATTGGTAATGATTGCCGTATCGGCAGTGCTGTGGAGGTCAAGAACTCAATCATTATGAGCAGTAGCAATATTCCCCACCATAACTATGTTGGTGACAGTATTATCGGTGAAGGGTGTAATCTGGGTGCTGGCACCAAAATAGCGAACCTTAGGCTCGATGAAAAAGAGATATGGGTTGCTGGTAGGGACACCAAGAGGCGCAAACTGGGTGCCATAGTTGGGGATAATGTGCATACCGGAATTAATGCTTGTATTAATGTTGGCAGTGTGGTCGGCAATAATACCCGCATTGGACCGGGGGCTATAGCTAGCGGGGTTATTTCACCGGATTCGACGATATTTTGAACTGGGGTATTTTAAGAAATTGCTATGTCGAAAGAGGAAGACTCGTGGTAACAAAGAAGCTTGAAGATTACGTCATTGACATAGGACCAATGGGTCCGATAGGTGAGAGCGAAGCATTGATATTAAGGGTAACTCGAAATTGCCCCTGGAACAGATGTTTGTTTTGCTCGGTTTACAAAGATAAGAAATTTGGCTACCGAAGTGTCGCTGAAATAAAAAGGGATATTGATGCCGTAAAGAGAATAGAAGAGTTAATAGAAGCAACACGCAAGGAATATGGCCTGGATGAAATAATAGAACCAGAAGCGATAAGTAATATAATTAGTCAGAGGTATTCAGAAATTTATGGAAGGGAACCCGATAATTTTACTACTGAAAACTATTTTGCGAGGTTAAGTCTCAGAAATGTATTGAACTGGCTTATTTATGGTAAGAAAAGGGTGTTTTTACAGGATGCTAATGCTCTTATTATGAAGCCCGATGAATTAATTGAGGTGTTGAAGTATCTAAAAAAGACTTTTCCTACCATTGATATAATCACTTCCTACGCCAGGTCGAAAACCTGTGCTCAGAGGTCTCTTAAGGAGTTAGAGGGACTAAAAGAAGCGGGCCTTTCCTGGCTGTTCGTGGGAATAGAATCAGGCTGCGATGAAGTACTTAAATTTATGCAGAAAGGTGTAACCGCTGCCGAGCACATTAAAGGCGGTCAAAAAGTAATGGAAGCTGGAATAAATATGGCTGCTTTTGTAATGCCCGGCTTAGCCGGTAAAAACCATGGGTTAGCTGAAAAACATGTTTCAGACACAGTTAGGGTGCTAAATGAAATAAAGCCGACCGAAGTCAGAATAAGAAGTTTAGCCATTCTTGAGGATTCGCCGCTTTATCCCCTATGGAGATCGGGAGAATTTGAAGCCCCGGATGACGAGCAGATGATTGACGAAATAAGAATGATTATTGAGAACCTAAATTTTGATTGTATCTTCGAAACACTCCAGATGACTAACGTTCTATTTAATATCAGGGGAAGGTTATCGGTAGAAAAGCCGAAAATGCTAGCCAGAATAACTGCTTACAAAGCGATGCCTGCTTTGGCAAGGCTAAACTATAAGTTGGATAGATACTTGTATGGTGGCTATCTTGACTTCACTGAGGCACGGGGAAGATATGATTCTCAGCTAGGTGAATTGATTAAAGAAGCAGAATTGAGTCTTGAAAAAAGGTCTCGGAATGCCAAACTAAAGATAGAGCAAGCTATACTTGGGATTAAATCGAAAGGGATTCCTTAGGTGTCCCAAACTTCATAGGTTGACTTTTTTAAAGGTGGAGACGAGCAATGAAGCAAGCAGTGATTTTAGCTGCCGGTGAAGGGCAAAGGCTAAGACCGTTTACCGTTACTAAGCCAAAGGTGATGCTTTCCATCGCTGGTAAGCCAATACTTCAGTATGTGGTTGAGGCTTTGGCTCGGAACGGTATTCGCCGTATTGTTGTCATAGTTGGTTACCAGAGGAAGCAGATATTCGACTATATCGGTGCGGGAGAGCGGTTTGGTGTCGATATAGTTTACATAACACAAGAAAGACAGCTAGGAACGGCTCATGCCTTGGCGCAAGCTAAAAGCGTAGTCGAGGATGAGTTCCTAATCTTGCCTGGCGATAATCTTATTGAAGCCGATACTATTGCTCAATTCGTCGCTGTGAAGCCGAGTGCTGTGCTGGTAAAGCAGGTGCCTTATGCTGCTAGATATGGAGTAGTGACTGTTGATGGTGGAATGGTGAAGGAGATTGCGGAAAAGCCCCAGGAAGCCAAAGGTAACATAATTAATACCGGTATTTATGCCTTTACTAAAGAGATTTTCGACTTTGTTGGTACTGAGTTAGATATTCCTGATGTGCTCAATAATATGTTAGCCCGAGGCTGTGTGATTAATGCTCAAGAAACGGAGGGCACCTGGCTTGATGTGGTCTATCCGTGGGACATAATAAGCCTTAATGATGCTGTTCTTCGCCGAATCCCGGCTAACCTGGGTGGTACTATTGAGGCTGGTGCTTCGGTAAAAGGGCTGGTCTCAGTGGGGAAGGATACTGTGATAAGGTCGAACTCCTACATCGTTGGCCCGGTAGTTATCGGAAGAAATTGTGATATTGGTCCTAATGTGTGCATCCTGCCAGCTACCAGTATCGGTGACAATGTGGACATTGCGCCATTTAGCGAAATAGAAAATAGTGTTATCGGTGATGATGTTAGTATCGGACCGGGTTCTATTATACAGGATTCGGTCATTGATAAGGGTTGTGTTATCAAAGGGCACTTTAACGCCTGTAGTGGTGAAGCTGATGTTAAGGTTGATGATGAACACTACCTGGTAAATATAGGGGCGATGCTCGGTGTATCCTGTAATCTGGGGAATAGTGTGGCAGCCCAGCCAGGGGTTATTGTGGGTAACTATAGCCAGATTCAAGCAATGAAGCTGATTAGTGGCAGACTTCCTGATAGGAGTCTTGTATTATGATTATTCTTAATTATCCTCACCCCCTTGGTCCCCTCTCCATGATATGGATATATATTCCTTGCATGAGGGGGAGAAGTAAGTAAAGAGGGGCGCTAGCGCCCCTCTTAGGCACCCATTATGTAATAAATGGAAATCAATCTGCCTAGCTACATGCTTGAGAGGATAATCATTTAGAGTATGTGTGGTATTGTAGGCTATATCGGAGAAAAACAGGCTCAGCGCATATTGCTTGATTGCTTGAGGAAGCTGGAATACCGGGGTTACGATTCCTGTGGCATCGCTGTGTCCACCGGTGGCATCCAGCTTTATAAGGATGCCGTTAGAGTGGAGGCATTGGGGAAAGCATCGCCGCGTCTTGATGGGACGACAGGTGTTGGTCATACCAGGTGGGCGACTCATGGCGAACCGTCTCAGGTCAATGCTCATCCCCACCTTGATTGCACTGGCAATATCGCTGTGGTGCACAATGGGATAGTAAGCAATTTCCAGGCGCTAAGGGGACAGTTAGTCAGTGAAGGGCACAATTTTGTTTCTCAAACGGATACCGAGGTAATACCCCACCTTATTGAGAAATACTATGATGGTAATTTAGAGAAGGCGGTGGAAGCTGCCCTGTGTGATGTTGAGGGTTCCTATGCCATTATAGTGTTAATGAGGGGTGTACCCATGCTGGTAGCTGCCCGGAAAGATAGCCCGTTAATTATTGGCATAGGTGATAGGGAGAACTTTATCGCCTCGGATGTGCCGGCGATACTGGATTATACTGACAGAGTTATATATTTAGAAGACGGCGATATTGGAGTTGTCACCAAGAATGATATAAAGATTAGGAGAGATGGTGCAGAGGTTGAACGGGAAGAACATAAGATTTTATGGAGTGTGGAAGAGGCGCAGAAGGCAGGCTATGAGCACTTCATGCTCAAGGAAATCCATGAACAGCCCAGGGTGATACGCAATACCCTTGGAGAATATATTCAAACGACCAACCCGATAGTTGATTTAGCCGTAATGAAGGGTGCTGGAATAGAATCCGTACTTATGCTCGCTTGTGGCACCTCCTATAATGCTGCCCTGGTAGGTAGATATATTATTGAAGATTTGCTCAGAGTTCCAGTGCGGGTTGAACTGGCCTCGGAATTTAACTATTGGGGGCAGCCTTTAGCCAGAACTCTTGCCTTTGCTATTACTCAGTCAGGCGAGACGGCGGATACTCTGAAAGCTATGAAGAAGCTAAGGGAGGTGGGCTGTCCGGTGGTAGCCATTACTAATGTAGAGGGTAGTAGTGCTAGCCGAATTGCAAATCAGACTATTTATACCAGGGCTGGACCTGAAATAAGCGTGGCTGCTACCAAGACCTTTGTAGCTCAGCTCATGGCGCTGTACTGGCTAGCAATATCACATTCTAAGGCTGATGCTAGAAGATTGGCCAGCCTGCGTATGGGGTTAAGGCAACTGCCAAGCAAGGTGCAACAGGTTCTGGACGACGATGATAAGATTAGGGAATATGCACAATACCTTTCAAAATATGAAGATGTATTCTTCGTCGGTAGAGGCATAAATCTCCCTGTAGCTCTAGAAGGAGCACTGAAACTGAAGGAAATTTCCTACATTCATGCCGAAGGTCTTGCTGCCGGTGAGATGAAGCACCATACCATTGCCTTATTCAGTCGTGATACACCAGTCATCGCCATTGCCGCTTCGGATAATACTTATGAGGCAATGCTGACCAATATTAGAGAAATCAAGGCGAGAGGGTCACCCGTGATGGCGCTGGCTGAGGAAGGGAATGAAGATATTGAGGAATTTGCCGACTCGGTGATTACCGTACCGCATGTTGATACAATATTTTCTCCTGTAGTTAATATAGTAGCCTTACAACTCCTGGCTTATTATACTGCCAGAGAAAGGGGCTGTCCGATAGATTT
>JAZDPB010000077.1:0-10990 GCA_043797985.1 Chloroflexota bacterium | reverse complement strand
GAATGAAGATATTGAGGAATTTGCCGACTCGGTGATTACCGTACCGCATGTTGATACAATATTTTCTCCTGTAGTTAATATAGTAGCCTTACAACTCCTGGCTTATTATACTGCCAGAGAAAGGGGCTGTCCGATAGATTTCCCGCGAAACCTGGCTAAGAGTGTAACTGTAGAATAGTAAATAGCATCAATAAATAGTACTAAAGGATTACTTGACTTTTCATTAAGGATAGGATATACTGCCTAGGGTAGGCAAATAGAAGGTCTGTTAAGGCTGAGTGCTTTCCCAAAAGTCTCAGCCTTAATTATGCCAGAAAATGCTTGGATGAAGATTGCTATTAGTGGTAAAGGCGGTGTAGGAAAGACACTACTGGCGTCTCTGCTTTCCAAAATATTTGCTGAGTCTGGCTATTCTGTATTAGCCATAGATGCTGACATCAATTCTAATCTTGCTGCTACTCTTGGTTTTCCCCACGCTGAAGAAATAACTCCCATATCAGAAATGAAAGAGCTTGTTGAAGAGAGAACGGGAGCGCGCCCGGGTAAGAATGAAATCTATTTCAAATTGAACCCCAGGGTAGATGACCTGCCAGAAAAGTATTGCCGGCAGTATGATGGGATTAAGTTAATGGTAATGGGGCAGGTCAAGCGGGGTGGTAGCGGTTGTTATTGTCCGGAGAATGTCCTGCTGCAAGCTTTGGTCAACCATTTGCTTGTAGCGAGAAATGAAGTGGTCATTCTGGATATGGAGGCTGGATTAGAACACTTGGGGCGGGCAACAGCGAAGGCAGTGGATAAGTTGATTATAGTAGTGGAACCCGGCCGACGGAGTGTTGAAACAGCCTTTAGAATCAGAAAGCTGGCACAGGATATTGGCTTACAAAATATCGCAGTAGTTGGGAGTAAGCTCCGGAGCCAGGCGGAAAAAGAATTTCTCCTTTCGGAAATGCCCGACTTTAAGTTCCTTGGTTTTATTCCCTATGACCAGGCGATAGTAGATGCTGATCTTGCTCATCTCCCTGTGCTTGAGGCTAGTAAAAAGGTTATCGCCGAAGCAAGAAATATTTATCAAGCGCTGATTTCGACTAATTAAGGTAATTAAACTGGCTAAGAAGGTTCTGATAAAGAGCCTTAAAGTAAATAAAATCATAATTAAAGGAGGGTTTCTGTGGCCTACGACGTATCAAAAATGGCGGACTGGCAGATTGCGGATGCGGCGGAAGAACACATGCCAACTCCAGATGAGTGGCGGGAAAAACTGGGGCTGAAAAAAGATGAGGTGGCGGCTTATGGAAAGGTAGCCAAACTTGATTTCTTGAAGATAATGGAGCGTTTGGGGAAGAAGAAAGACGGTTATTATGTTGAAGTTACTGCAGTTACCCCCACACCACTGGGCGAAGGCAAAACAACGACGACCATGGGCCTCATGGAAGGCTTAGGTAAGCAGGGTGAGAATGTAGGTGGTTGTATTCGCCAGCCCTCCGGCGGTCCAACAATGAATGTCAAGGGGACGGCTGCCGGTGGTGGTAACGCCATACTTATTCCCCATACCGAATTTTCTATGGGTCTTACCGGGGATATCAATGACATTATGAATGCCCACAACCTGGCGATGGTAGCTCTTACTGCCAGGATGCAGCACGAGCGTAACTATAGTGATGACCAACTGGCTAAGCTATCGAAGATGCGCCGGCTGGATATTGACCCCAACAGGGTGGAAATGGGCTGGATTATGGACTTTTGCGCCCAGAGTCTCCGTAATATCGTCATCGGTCTCGGCGGGCGTATGGATGGGTTCCTGATGCAATCTAAATTTGCCATCGCAGTGAGCTCTGAGCTGATGGCTATGTTGTCCATTGTCAGGGATTTGGCTGACATGCGGGAGAGGATGAATGACATTACCGTTGCCTATGATAAGAAAGGCAAACCGATTACTACCAGTGACTTGGAAGTCGCTGGTGCTATGACCGCCTGGATGCGCAATACCATTAACCCTACCCTGTGCTGCACGGCAGAGTATCAGCCCTGCATGGTGCATGCCGGCCCGTTTGCCAATATTGCGGTAGGTCAGTCCTCGGTTATTGCTGACCGTCTTGGGCTAAAGATGTTTGACTATCACGTCACTGAGAGTGGCTTTGCCTCTGATATCGGCTTTGAGAAGTTCTGGAACGTGAAATGTCGTTTCAGTGGTCTAAAACCGAATGTATCAGTGCTTGTCTCTACTGTTCGCTCCTTGAAGATGCATGGTGGTGGGCCTAGGGTTATACCTGGTGTGGCTTTGCCTGAAGCCTATAGAAAACCAGCCCCGGAGCTGGTTGAGAAGGGTTGTGCCAACATGGTGCACCATATTGGTATCATCCGGGCTGCTGGTATCAATCCGGTGGTTTGTGTAAATGTTTGGCCAACTGACACCAAGGAAGAGATTGCCATAATTCGAAAGGCGGCGGAAAAGGCAGGTGCCCGTTGCGCCGTGTCGAGTCATTTTAGTAATGGTGGTGCCGGTGCTCTGGAACTGGCTGATGCCGTCAAGGAAGCCTGCAAAGAAAAGAACGATTTCAAGTTCCTCTATCCTAATGAAATGAAGCTGCGCGAGAGGGTAGATAAGGTTGCCAAGGTGGTCTACGGGGCTGCTGGTGTGTCTTGGGCACCAGAGGCAGAAGCCAAGGCCAAAGTTTTCGAGGCCGATAAGAAATATGATGCCTATGCTACCATGATGGTTAAGACTCATCTGTCTCTTACCCATGACCCAACACTTAAGGGTGTCCCCAAAGGATGGACATTACCTATCCGTGACATATTGATTTATTCTGGGGCGAAATTCCTTTGCCCGATGGCTGGAACTATTAGCCTCATGCCGGGTACCGGTTCTGACCCAGCCTACAGGAAGGTCGATGTTGATGTAAAAACGGGGAAGGTCAAAGGACTTCACGAGGTAGATTAAAGCGGAGGATAGCTTTTGAGTTTTTCAATTGCTGTAGCGGGAAAGGGTGGTAGTGGTAAGACGTCAATTACCAGCCTTATCATCCGTTACTTGAAAAATAACGGACTTGGGCCAGTTCTTGCTATTGATGCTGACCCGAATGCCAATCTGGGCGATAGTTTAGGATTTGAGGTAAGGCAGACAATTGGTTCAATAATAGCCTCGTTCAATACCGAGAAAATAAATATTCCTCCTGGTATGACCAAGGAAGCTTATCTAGAGTATAAATTGAACGAGGCTATAGTTGAGAGCAAGGGGCTTGACCTGCTGACGATGGGCCGTGGTGAGGGTGCGGACTGCTATTGCTATCCAAATCTTTTACTGAGGAAATTCGCTGACAGCCTCATTGGTAACTATGCCTATGTGGTTATGGATAATGAGGCGGGTATGGAACATCTCAGTCGAAGAACGACCCAGAATGTTGATGCGTTGCTATTAATCTCAGACCACTCAGTGAAGGGCGTCCGAACTATTGCTCGAATCAGAGACCTGGTTTCTGAACTTAAGTTAGTGGTGAAAAGGCAATTAGTGCTTATTAATTTCGCTCCACCCAAATTAGCTCCCATGGTAAATGAAGAATTGGCTAGACTGGAAATTGGGCCTATCACTCTAATCCCGGAAGACGAGATGGTATTTAAGTCCGACCTTGAGCTTAAGCCACTCCTCGGTTTGCCTGATACCTCTAAGGCAGTAAGAGCAGTTGATAATTTGATGGCTGAGCTTTCCAAGAAGGATGTAATTGCTAAGGGTTGACAAGGGAAGGGTTACTGCATAAAAATTATAGGAGGTACAAAAAATGCCGGCAGAGATAATCGATGGTAGAAAAATCGCCGCCGAAATCCAGGCAGAGCTGAAGCAACGAATAAGTCGTTTGCAGGCGAAGGGAGTAACACCAAAACTGGTGTCGGTTTTAGTGGGAGAAGACCCTGCCTCTCTATCCTACCTTCGTGGTATTACTAGGACTTGTGGTGAAGTTGGCGTAGTTACCGATGCCGTCAAGCTGGCGGCGGACGTCACTCAAAAAGACCTGCTGAATAAGATAAATGAACTTAACCATGACGCAAAAGTACATGGCATTCTCCTGTTTCTACCCTTACCCAAGCATCTCAATGCGCTAGAAGCCGAAAGCGCCATTTCTCCTAGTAAAGACGTAGATGGGACTAACCCGATAAGCGCGGGCAAATTATTACTCGGAGAGGAGACCTTCTTCCCTTCGACCCCTTACGGAGTTCAGGAATTATTAGTTCGTAGTGGTCATGACCCTGACGGTAAGCATGTAGTTATCGTTGGTCGGAGTAATATTGTTGGTAAGCCTTTGGTAGGCATATTAATCCAGAAGCAAAGAGGGGCAAACGCAACAGTAACTGTATGCCATACTGGAACTAAAAACATGGCAGCAGTTACTAAGCAAGCAGATATTCTGGTTGCTGCTATGGGAAGAGCTAAAGCCGTCACGTCCGATATGGTGAGAGATGGTGCAATAGTGATTGATGTCGGGGTGAATTTCATACCTGACCCGGCTACCGGTAAGAATAAGCAGGTCGGGGATGTTGATTTTGAAGCGGTGAAGGAGAAAGCCGGGGCAATAACACCGGTCCCGGGTGGAACGGGGGCAGTAACCTCGGTTATGCTGATGGTTAATACTGTTAAAGCAGCGGAGGCTCTCAGCAGATAACAGGAGGATAATATCATGCCGGCAAAGATACTCGATGGTAGAAAAATATCGGCCGAAATAAGAGAAGAATTAAAAGGCGAAACCAAACGTCTTAAAGAACGGGGGATAATTCCGGGTCTGGCGGGCATACTCGTTGGTGAAGACCGTGGTTCAGTTACTTATGTGGGACTGAAAAGTAAGGCTTGTGAGGAGATAGGCATACAAGAGCTAATGTGCCATCTTCCCGAGACGGTAACTGAAGCGGAACTTTTTAAGAATCTCCAGCGACTTAATCAAGACCCTAAAGTCCATGGTATCTTTATCCAGCTTCCTTTACCAAAGCACCTTTCCGGGTGTGAGGATAAAGCTCTCGCTGCCGTATTACCAGAAAAGGATGTTGATGGGTTTCATGCGGTGAATGTCGGTAAGGCTTGGCTGGGTCAATCAGCTTTCCTCCCGGCAGTAGCCATTGCTATGCACGAGATGCTCATCAGGAGCGGGTATGATCTTAAGGATAAAGAGGTTGTGATTGTAAACGTAGATAACATGGTAGGGAAACCTCTGGCATCTATTCTGGTTCAAGACAAAGACAAAGCGAGGGCGAATGTTACCCTGTGCTATCCCTCGACTCCCAACCTCGCCTCATATACCCGTAGAGCAGATATACTCGTTGTTTCGGTTAACCAGCCGAAGTTTATCACCGCGGGTATGGTAAAGGAAGGTGTGGTGGTGTTGGACTTTGGCGGAAACTTTGTGGAAGACCCGGTTACAAAAAAGAGAATGACAGTTGGTGATGTTGATTTTGAAGCAGTAAAGGAAAAGGCGGAAGCGATAACACCGGTTCCTGGAGGTGTGGGACCGATGCTTGTCACCATGCTGATGGTAAATACGGTCAGGTCAGCCAAACTGGCTGCCGGCCTAGCTTAGAAAGGGGGAAAAGTATGGCGTATAAAGTCGAGAAAAAAAGCGCTCCGGGTAGGAAAGAAGTAGAGGTGCTGGGGGCAACATTCGAAGAGGGTAAGCCTGAGGATAAGAACCTCGGCAGGTGGCGACAGAAACTGGGAAGCCGAGCGGAAAAACTGAAGTATCTGGAAAATGGCGAAAGATATTGGTATGGTAAAGAATCGTACGGTAGTGAAAAGAGGAAAAATCCAGCTTAAAGACCGCTGAAGAAGTCCTAAAGATTTTTTAGCAGTTTAAGAAGGGAGGCAAAAGTGGCATTCGAGATTCCAAAAACATCATATAGTGGCAAAATAAAAGAGGTAACATTGGGTAAAGGGGGTAAAGCTGTCGTTGTTGGTGGGGAGACGGCTTATCCCTTTTATCTTTTTGAGGGTAAAATGCCCCACCCACCGAGAATAGCTATGGAGGTTTGGGACTGTTCGCCTGATGAGTGGCCTGAAGCAGCCCTTGAACCTTTTGCCGAGGTGACTAAAGACCCCGTTGCCTGGGCAAAGAAGTGTATTAATGATTACGGGGCGGAGATGATTGCCCTGCAACTAATAAGCACTGACCCCAACGGGCTTAACCGTGGTGCTGCTGAGGCTACCGAAGTCGTCAAGAAGGTGGCTGACGCTATTGATGTGCCTTTAATCGTCTGGGGAAGCGGTAATCATGATAAGGACACCGAAGTTTTAAGAATGGTAGCCGAGACTTGTCAGGGGAAAAACCTGATTATCGGACCGGTCGAGGAAAGCAGCCATAAAAGGATTGGCGCCTCGGCTATCGGTTATCACCATACGGTGATTGCCTCGACACCCATCGACATAAACCTGGCTAAGCAACTTAATATCTTGCTGGGTAATCTTGGCGTATCTGATGAGCAGATTATCGTAAATCCCACTGTGAGTGGCATCGGTTATGGTATCGAATACTCTTACTCAGTGATGGAGAGGATGAGGATGGCGGGGCTTACCCAACAGGACGAAAAACTCCAGTTCCCCCTCATTTGTAATCTAGCTAAAGAAGTGTGGAAAACTAAGGAAGCAAAAATGGCAGAAGCAGAAGACCCCAAACTTGGAAATGCCAAAAAGAGGGGCATTCTGTTAGAGTCAATGTCGGCAATGGTTCTGCTTTTGGCAGGAGCCGATGTTTTAATAATGAGACACCCGGAAGCAATAAAGTTGATTCGTGAGATGATAACTGAGCTGACGGCTTCATAGAATCGCTAAAATTTGGAGGTAGGTGACAAGAATGGCAGAGAAGGAAAAAAAGAGTATTGACCAGGCTACTATTGAAATGATAGCCAAAGCGGCTGAAGACAATTGTAATATTGTCTTTGACCGGGCAGAAACAACAAGGCCTTGTCCTATAGGGGCTGAGGGCAATTGTTGTAGCATGTGCGCCATGGGGCCATGTCGTGTTCCTTTAGCTAGAGGTAAGGAAGAGACACCTGAGGAGAAAAAGAAGAGAACCGGTGTGTGTGGTGCTACGGCGGAGACGATTGCCGCCCGCAATTTTGTCCGCAAAATCGCCGCCGGGTCGGCTGCTCATAGTGACCATGCCCGACGTGTAACCGAGGTCTTTCTACTGGCGGCTAAAGGTGAGGCGACTGGCTTCGGGATTAAGGATGAGCAGAAATTACTGCAATTAGCCTTGGACTTTGGTGTTAACATTGGTGACCGCTCTAATAACGAAATAGCTGTTGAGATTGGTGAGATGCTGATTAAAGAATTTGGGAAGCAGGAAGGAGAGCTAATAACTCTAAGAAAGGCGCCGATTAAGCGACAGGAGTTATGGCGAAAACTGGGAGTTGCCCCTCGCGGTATTGACCGGGAAGTGGTCGAGGCAATGCACCGTACCCACATGGGGGTTGACCAGGACTATAAAAATCTGCTTCTTCAGGGAGCTAGAGCCGCCTTAGCCGATGGATGGGGTGGGAGCATGATTGCTACCGAACTTCAGGATGTCATGTATGGCACTCCGGCGCCGGTGGCAAGCCAGATAAACCTCGGTGTGCTCAAAGAGGATGAAGTAAACATTATCATTCATGGTCACGAACCGCAGTTAGCTGAGACGCTGGCTGTAGTTTCTCAGGACCCTGAAATGATTAAATACGCTCAATCCAAAGGAGCAAAGGGAATAAATCTGGCGGGAATGTGCTGCACTGCCAATGAGATATTGATGCGTCACGGGGTGCCTATCGCCGGCAACTTCCTGCAGCAAGAGCTGGTGATAGTTACCGGAGCTGTGGAGGCAATGGTAGTCGATGTCCAGTGTATCATGCAGGGGCTGGCTAATGTCGCTGGCTGCTTTCATACTAAACTAATTACCACTGATTCCAGAGCACATATCGAAGGTGCTACTCACATGGAGTTTGATGACCGCAATGCTATCGAGTCAGCCAAGAATATAATCAAAGCTGCTATTGATAATTTCCCCAACAGGGGTCAGAACGTTCGTATTCCGGATGTTAAGTATGACCTGATTGCGGGCTTCAGTCACGAAACCATTAACTACCTGCTGGGTGGTTTATTCCGTGCTTCCTACCGGCCGCTGAATGATAATATCATTAATGGCCGAATCAGGGGTGTGGCTGGTGTTGTTGGCTGTAATAACGCACGTGTAACTCATGACGCTGTCCATGTTACCATGATTAAGGAACTTATCAAGAATGATGTGCTGGTGATTTCCACAGGTTGTGGGGCTATGGCGGCCGCTAAAGCTGGGCTCATGGTTCCTGAGGCAGCGGCTGAGTTTGCTGGTGAGGGACTTGCCTCAGTTTGTGAAGCGGTGGGTATTCCCCCGGTACTTCATCTTGGTTCATGCGTTGATAACGCTCGTATCCTGATAGCTGCTACTGCTATGGTCAAGGATGGTGGACTTGGTGATGACATCAGTGACCTGCCGGTAGCCGGGGCAGCACCAGAGTGGATGAGTGAGAAGGCGATTTCCATCGGTCAATACTTCGTGAGCTCTGGTGTATTCACGGTTTTCGGCGCTACCTGGCCGACTGTTGGCAGCAAGCAGGTGACCGAGCACCTATTCAAGGAGATGGAGGGTATGTATGGCGGCATGTGGGCGTTTGAGCCAGACGGAGTTAAGGCTGCCAAACTGATGATTGACCATATTGATAAGAAGCGCAAAGCTCTGGGTATTGATAAGGCTAGAGAAAGAGTGCTCTATGATATGGCAATGAGACGCGAGTTGGTCTAGACAATAGAAACAAGAGATAGGAGGGAGCATTAGTAAATGTCTAAGATAATTGCATCAGCCGCAATCAGAGGTGCTTACAAGATTGTAGACCAAGCTGAGAAAAAGTGGCAGCAGGCAATGGATAAGTGGGGAGCTAACCAACCGGTGGGTTTCCCTAATACTGCCTATTATCTGCCAGTAATCTATGGAATTTTAGGTATGAAGGTAGAAAAGCTGGGTGATATGGAACCGGTATTAAAGAAATGCCAGACCATACTTCCACCGCCGGTGAAAGAAGTTCACCCTCTGCCCTACCTGGCACCAGCACTTGATGCTGGAATGGCAACCTTCTTTGCCGAAGAAATCATCGAAGCCATAAGATATTTGGAGCACCCGGACTTCTATGTTAGGGGAGAGGATGTTACCGAAAAAAATATTTGGCTGGGTGCCGCCGATGATATCATTCTTAGAAAGAGGGGTGTTGAATTTGTTGATGGTACCGCCCCTGGTTTTGCTGCGATATTGGGTGCTGCGCCTACAAAAGAAATAGCCGCCAATATCGCTCAGGAACTTCAACAGAAGAACCTCTATGTCTTTATGGGTGGTGAGTATCAGGGAAAAAGATTTTCCGAACAACTCGTGGAGGCAGGAGTCCAGATTGGATGGCCAACGCGGCTGGTTTCCTTTGGTCCTGATACCAGTGCTACGGTTTTTGCGATGGGTTTCGCTACTAGAGCGGCGATGTCCTTTGGTGGTATCGAGCCTGGTGATTACAGGAAAATCCTTATCTATAATAAGGACCGTATTTTTGCCTTTGCCCTGCCTTTTGGCTATGTCACCGACGAATGGTATGCGAATGGTGCCGGCGCTATTAACTGGGGATTCCCGGTGATTGCTGATACTCCGATACCTGAGGTTCTACCTACGGGAGTTTGTACCTATGAGCATGTTGTTGCCAACGTTCCCCACGATAAGATAGTAGCCAGAGCGGTAGAGGTCAGAGGTCTTAAGGTTACTGTGGCGCAAGTACCGGTGCCGGTAGCTTATGGTGCTGCCTTTGAAGGCGAGAGAGTTCGGGGCGATGATATCTATCTGGAGTGTGGTGGTGGGAGAACTAACATGGTGGAGTGGGTTACCAGCAAGCGTATGGACGAAGTACAGGATGGCAAGATTGAGGTGATTGGGCCCGAGGTAACTGATATTAAGGCTGGTTCCAGATTGCCAATGGCGATAACTGTTGAAGTCGCTGGCAGACAGATGCAGGATGACTACGAGCCTATTCTGGAACGACAGATTCATCATCTTATAAACTATGCTCAAGGGGTAATGCACATCGGGCAGAGGGATATTGCCTGGATACGAATGTCTAAATCGGCTGTGGAAAAAGGATTTAAGGTTTCTCATATTGGTTCCATACTACATGCTAAATTGCATCAGGATTTCGGTCGAATATTCGATAAGTTGCAGGTAAAAATATATACCGACGATGCTAAGGTAAAGGAGATACTAGAAAAAGCCAGAGCCGTATATCGAATCAGAGATGAACGTATCGAAGGCATGACTGATGAAAGTGTCGATACTTATTATTCATGTACTCTGTGTCAGTCCTTTGCTCCGACCCATGTTTGTACTATTAGCCCGGAAAGGACTGGGCTTTGTGGGTCCTATAACTGGATGGACTGTAAAGCATCTAACGAGATTAATCCTACCGGACCCAACCAGCCGGTACCGAAGGGTGAATGTCTTGACCCCAAGCTTGGACGATGGAAAGGGGTTGATGAGTTTGTTAGCAGAGCTTCACGCGGTAAGATAGACCATTATTTCTTCTATACTATAGTCCATGACCCGATGACTACCTGTGGTTGTTGCGAGTGTATTGCTGCTGTCCTGCCCATGTGCAATGGCGTAATGACAGTAAATCGAGATTACACTGGAGAGACACCCTGCGGAATGAAATTCACCACTCTTGCCGGGACTATCGGCGGCGGCCTGAGCACCCCAGGTTTTGTCGGTCATGGCAAGTATAATACCACGCAGAGGAAATTTCTTATCGGTGATGGCGGACTGTTAAGAATGGTCTGGATGCCCAAGATGCTGAAGGAAGAGATTGGTGAGCGGATTAAGGTGAGAGGGAAGGAACTGGGTGTGCCTAATCTGCTTGATATGATTGCTGATGAAACTGTTGGTATTACCGAGGAGGCGATTCTTCCCTTCCTGACGGA
>JAZDPB010000064.1:0-2082 GCA_043797985.1 Chloroflexota bacterium | reverse complement strand
CCGTCAAGTCGGTCATAGGATAGGGGGTTCTCGTCTTGTGGACAGCATAAAGTAGTTACCACGCTTAAACCCCCTTTCAATCGGGCAAGCGTTCAGGTCAAGGCTTTGTCGCTCGTATTCAGTTGTTAAAGTGCTTCGTGTTTTGTGCGTGTTTAGCTTCATTGTCCAACAAAAATACAAATTGAGATACATCAAGAA
The DNA here is from genome assembly GCA_043797985.1 of Chloroflexota bacterium. Taxonomy (GTDB): domain Bacteria; phylum Chloroflexota; class Dehalococcoidia; order Dehalococcoidales; family UBA2162; genus JAZDPB01. The sequence continues at coordinate 1,884 of JAZDPB010000064.1, read as the reverse complement.
ATAGCTACTTTTTCACCCCTTCCCCGGAGGGGATGACAAGAACGAAATAAAAAAGGAAAGCCTCCTCGGAGGTTTCCTATGCTTAGCGCTGATCCCGATTGACAAAAGAAAGGAATGAATGCAATAATATATTAGCCACTACGCAGATGTTAAGGAGTAAGCCATGATGACTAAAGCTGAAGACAAATGTGAGATATGGGCGGTCGATGAAGAAAAAGTGACTGCAACGAAAAAGCGATTACCTCCTGACGAGACATTTACAGTTCTGGCAGAGACCTTCGGTGCGCTGGCTGATTCTAATCGGGCTAAGATTCTACATTCTCTGGCAGACCAGGAACTATGCGTCTGTGATATTGCCTGTGTCGTTGGAATTTCAGAATCGGCCATATCCCAGCACCTTCGAATACTACGAACACTCCGTCTGGTCAAGCATCGGAAGGAAGGGCGCATGATGTACTACTCACTGAACGACGACCATATCCGCCAGCTCCTGGATATTTGTCTGGAGCATACCGGGCATCCCTAGCCTTAGCTTTTTTTGCTAAACGATTTAGCCATTATGCAATCAATAAATCAAAAGGAAGGAGCCACAATAATGAGAGAAAAAGTCTTCACCGTGGAAGGTATGGACTGTGCAGACTGTGCTCTGAAGATAGAGAAGGCTGTCTCTAAGGTTAAGGGTGTAGCCTCTGCCCAGGTTCTTCTATCGTCTTCCAAGCTGGTGGTCAAACCTGCCGGCGATGGTCCGGACACGGGAGAAATAGTCAAAACTGTGGAACGACTTGGCTACAAAGCGCAGCCAGAGCAGGCCAGTCAATCCATCGCTTTGTATGTCGAGGGCATGGACTGTGCTGACGAGGTGGCAGTCATCGAGAAGAAATTCAAAAACTTGCTAGGACTCCTGAATTTCGAGGTGAATCTTGCCAGTCAGAAGGTGGAGGTCACCTACGACCCCTCCCAGCTTTCATCCCAGAATATTATCAAGTCCATCGCCGAAACCGGCATGAAAGCCCGATTGGCTAAACCAAAAACAAAAGCCAGAGCCTGGTGGCAGGACTTCCGGGTTAAACTCATCGCCGCCTCAGGTATTTTATTGCTTATCGCTTTTGTCCTTGAACGGCTGGGTTTGGAACACAATATAGCCCGGTTCATATATGGCGCCTCGATTCTCGTTGGCGGTTACTACCCGGCCAAAATGGCTTTGGCTGGACTACGTACACGAACGCTTAACATCTATACACTGCTGGTAATAGCCACCATCGGAGCCATTTTCCTGGGATTCTGGGATGAAGCCGCCACCCTGGTCTTCGTCTACACGTGGGGAGCCATCCTGGAAACCTATGCCATGGAAAGAGCCAGGGGTTCTCTGAAGCTACTGATGGAACTGGTGCCACGAGAAGCACTGGTGAAAAGAAATGGGCAGGAGCTAACTCTTCCCGTAGAGGAAGTGCAAGTTGGAGAGACGGTAATTGTACGGCCTGGGGAAAAGGTCCCTCTTGACGGAACAGTCTTAGCTGGCTCTTCTTCGGTAGATCAGGCTCCCATAACCGGTGAATCAATCCCGGTAAGTAAAGCTCCAGGTGACTCAGTCTTTGCTGCCAGCATCAACCAGCGTGGTTCCCTGGAAGTAAAGGTTAGCAAACTGTCCCAGGATACGACCCTAGCCCGGATAATCCATTCGGTGGAGCGGTCAGAGGCTAAAAAGTCCAGCTACCAGCACTTCGCCGAGCGCTTCGGCAGGATTTATACTCCAGCAATGTTTGGGGTGGCTGTAATCGTCGCCGTGGTACCTTGGTTGTTAGGTCAAGACTTCAACCTCTGGTTCTACCGGGCTCTAGTAGCCCTGGTAGTTTCATGTTCCTGCGGCCTGGCACTATCGGTGCC
>JAZDPB010000058.1:0-8379 GCA_043797985.1 Chloroflexota bacterium | reverse complement strand
TATGAACTTGCTCAATCCGTAACCTTTGATGTTGGCTAGTCGGGCGAGGAAATCACCGAAGGTGCCACTTTGAGAAACGAAGGCGATATGACCCTCTTGAAGGTGTTCGTCAAAGCTGAGATTCAAGCGAACAGCAGAACTCCATATACCCTGGCCATTGGGACCGACAAACCTCATCCCACCCTGCTGTGCAATTTTTACCACCTCGTCCTGAAGAATTCTTCCTTCCTCACCGATTTCGGCGAAACCGGCGGTGACTAAAACGGCACCCTTTATTCCCTTCGCAACACACTCTGCCATTACTTTAGGTACAGCGCGTGCAGGAACAGCAACCACAGCCAGGTCGACATCATAGGGGATATCACCAACACTCGGATAGGCACGAATGCCAATTATCTCCTTCTCTTTCGGATTCACCGGGTATATCGCCCCTCGGTACCCGCTCTTGAGGGGATTATTTACCAGTCCATATCCCCACTTGCGACGGGTATTGGAAGCCCCGATAACGGCAATAGAGCTTGCTTTAAAGATAATATCCAGTTGCTTGACTATCTCCCCTGTCATCCTTCTATTCCTTCCCATCCAACTCTACTTTACCTTAATAGTTGCTCATTATACAACCTTTCAGTACCAAACAGCTTGCCTCAGCATCTCCTCAGCCGTATCATATAAATGGTAGAATAGAGCACGCGGGCATACCCAACGCAAGGGAGGCTAAAGACAATGAAGGACACTCGTAGGACATTCTGGGGTCGGCTAGCTAAGAATTTAAGGACAAAATTCACTGTGGGTTTAATTGCTATCCTACCCCTTACTGCTACCATACTAATACTGGTATGGCTTTTTAATACCATTGATAATATCCTCCAGCCTCTAATCACGTATATTTTGGGTCACCCGATTACCGGGGCAGGTTTTGGTTTGACGGTAATATTAATCTACCTGGCTGGGGTCATCGCCAGTAATGTCATCGGAAAGAGGCTAATCCGTTATGCTGAGTCGGTATTACCCTTTATGCCAGTGGTTAAACAACTCTATGGTGGCATCAAACAAATCCTGGAAAGCTTTTCCACATACGACAAAACCGGACTGCTCGTAGTGCTCGTAGAATTCCCCAGAAAGGGCATGAAAGCTATCGGATTTATCACCAACGAATCGTATGACAAGTCCGGTAAAAAACTGCTCAGTGTCTTTATACCAAACGTCCCTAATCCAACAACGGGCTTCCTCCAAATAATGGGGGAAGAGGAAGTTATTCGGACCGACATATCCGTTGATGATGCGTTAAGAATACTCGTATCCGCGGGCATAGTATCACCAAAGGAGGCTACTGACAAATTAGCTGCGGATAGTTAAACGAGGCGCATATTACATCTGGTTAAGAGACAAAGGAGCTACGCATTTTCTTAACTTGCTGCACAATCTTAATACCCCTTCATCTTGTCTACTACATTGAGCAACCGCTTTCCATCAAGGTAGCGCCTCAAATTCTCAAGGAACACATCAGTCGCTCGTGCAATATAGTCTTCCATGCTACCCGAAATATGGGGGCTAAGGATTACATTGGGAAACTCCCACAGCCTGCTATCAGCCGGTAAAGGCTCGGTGGCAAAGACGTCTAACCCTGCCCCGGCAATCCAGTGCTCATCAAGGGCACAGACCAGTGCCCTCTCATCCACAATATCTCCCCGGGCGATGTTAATCAGATAGGCAGTAGGCTTCATGGATTGGAGTTCCTTCTCTCCAATCAACTTACTGGTTTCGGGAGTCAGCGGCAAAGCAAGCACCACAAAATCGCTATCGGCGAGTAGCTGCCGTAGCTGACTAACCGGTAACATTATGTCAACATATCTCGCACGCCCTACCTGCCCGGCCGACCTGCGGGTGGCTAATACCCTCATGCCAAAAGCTTGAGACAAGCGTGCTACCTCGCGCCCGATACTACCCATTCCTACTATCCCCACTGTTTTAGAGCGCAAAACTGACGGAGTAAGCTGTCCCCACTTCCTCTCCTGCTTCAACTGGAAACATACGGGTATTTGTTTCACAAACATGAGCATCAAACCGAGAACGAACTCACCAATGGGGGTAGCATGGATACCACTCACGTTGGTCATTGTCACCCGACTGTCACGCATCTCACTATCTAAGAACCTGTTTACGCCGGCTGACATCACCTGAACCCACTTCAACCTGGGCGCTCTGGCAATGACATTTTGGGGCAGTCTTTGTCCAAAAATTACTTCGACCTCCGCCAGCAGAGCATCAAGACGCTCTTTGGCAACGGAATCCCCGCTTTGTTCAGCACGGAATAGACCCGAAACATCAGTCAGTTTTATCCTAGGACTGACACTGGCAATCTGCTTTATGCATTCATCACCTATCACACTGGTAACAAGCACATTAACCGATTCCATAGAGGTAATACCTCCTTTCATCCATATAAATAACCTTGATGGTGCCAAGTATATCTGTATGTAACCCGACAGTCAAAAGACAGGCTTAACCTACCCATCCGCTAACGGCAAATGCTGTAGCCTTTGACTTTATGGCAGGGTCTGCTCTCTTTTAGTTGATGAATTATCTATCTTGGCACAACCCTATCCATTATGTAAGGTTGCTAGAATACTGTCATTGCTTCGCCCCGATTTCATCGGGACTCGCAATGACAAGAAGCCCCCTTCGGACAATCTCACAGGGGTGAGGTCAACCTTAAACGACCAACGTAATTGAGCAGAACTTTATGGTTCGTGTCCTTGACAACTCGTCCTGGGCTTACTAGACTGTTATTTAGTGCTTGCCACATTTTGCTTACTTTTCGCCTTTCATGCAATTGTGATTTACCTATCGGATAGGATGGAGAAAATACGATATGGATAAAAAGGGATTAATTCCCCCTGGCTTAACCTACCTCGCCGATAACATTACCTCCAAGCACAACATACTGGGTGCTGCCAAGGGGACAGGGGCCAGATGGGCTAAAGACATCGGTCTTCCCAGAGAGATGGAGACCATATTTTTTGCCGGCTGTGGATATCAATATTCCAGCTCGCTGGAATCTATGATGTCCCTGATACGAAAGATAGACAAGAGCGCAGTTAGCACCGAATTGACTATGAATCTAGCTTCTTTCCAAAAGAAGCTTGGCATCGATGCCGCCGGAATATACCGTAAGTTAGTTTCTAGAGGGAATGATAGTGACGACCAACCCCTGAGGGATGCGGTTAAGGTGCTGAGCAATCTTGGCATTAAGTTTGGCTATCTCGCTGATGAAGAGCCGTGCTGTGGGGGACTCCTGCACTATATCGGATTAGAGAAAGAGTTTACCAAACATGCTCAAGAGGTATACGAGACATTAAAATCAAAAGGCGTAAAACGAATTATTGGTATTGTTCCCTCGTGCACTTATACCCTTCGCCGGCTAATCGCCAGCAGCGTTAACGGGTATGACCTGGAAGTCAAGCATTTCTGCGAAGTTGTTGCTGAGAATATCACGGCACTTAAACTGCGTTTCCCTAAAGAAGTCAAGGTTACCTATCATGACCCTTGCCAACTGGTACGCTACCTGGGTCTGGTAGAAGAACCACGCCAGATATTAAGAGCCATTAAGGGTATCACACTGGTAGAAACTGAGTGGTGTAAGGGGAACTGGGCAACATGCTGCGGTGGTGGCGGTGGATTTGAGGCAGTCTTCCCCGAGCTAAGCGAGATTCTGGCGGTTAATCGGGCAAAAGAGCTGCTTGCGACTGGAGCCGAGATTATTGTCACCCACTGTCCAGGGTGTATTATGCAGCTAAAGACCGGGCTCAAGGAAGTAAAAGCAAATAATGTGGAGGTCCTTGACCTGGCTCAAATCGTGGCTATGGCTATGGAGACGTAAGAAAGATGTCTGTTTTCAGTGAATACAAACGCGAAATAATGGATGCTGCCCACAATGACCGTATAAGGCTTGCCTTAACCCGGGCTATTGCCAGCTACCGGGCAAATACGAATGATGCGTTGAAGAAGTTCCCTCATACCATCAAGATGGCCGAGGAAGTCAGAGAAATAAAAGCCAAAGCTATCGGTAAGATGGAGAAGCTTACTCAACAAGCGTGCGAAGCCTTCGAGTCAAACCATGGAAAGGCTTATATCGCTAAAACAGCCGATGAGGCACTGAAAATCATCGAGCAACTAGTAGGAACAGGCAAGCTAATTGTTAAGGCTAAAAGCATGACCGGAGAGGAGATTGGATTACGAGAGCACCTGGAAGAAACGGGTAACGAGGTTTATGAGACCGATTTAGGTGAATTTATCATCCAAAAACTTAATTCACGACCAATGCACATCCTATCACCAGCGATTCATGTCCCCAAGGAAGATGTTGCCCAGCTTTTCTCCAAAATAACGGGGGGAAAACTTGAACCGGATATAGCCAATCTGGTAGCCGTTGCCAGAAAACTACTCCGTGAGAAGTACTTCCAGGCAGACTTTGGTATAAGCAGCGCCAATGTTGTAGCTGCTGACACCGGAACTCTATTCCTTATCGAGAATGAAGGGAATATCCGCCTGGCTACCGGTGCACCGCCGGTTCATATTGCGCTGGTGGGTATGGAGAAATTAGTCCCAACCCTCAGTGATGCCTATAAGGTTGCTGAGGTAACCTGGAGATACGCTAATTACACTGTTCCTTCCTATGTCAGTCTGGTATCCGGCCCGAGTAAGACGGGTGACATTGAGAAGGTAACCACCTATGGTGCCCACGGCCCGAGAGAACTCCATGTTATCTTCATGGACGCAGGGAGGACGAGACTAGCCAGACACCCCATATTACGACAGGCACTATATTGCCTGCGATGCGGAGGGTGTCTCTACGAGTGCCCTATTTTTGCTGTCACTGCCGGCCACTTCGGCGACAAGTATTTCGCTGGTATGGAGCTATCTGGGCAGCGGCGGTCAGCAACAATGTCGAAAAGGCAGCAGCAATAGCTTACACCTGCCTCACCTGTGGTCGATGTAAGGTAAGATGCCCCATGGAGATTGACACTCCGGCTATGTGTGTTGAACTGAGAAGATTGATAGCTGAGGGCGACCAGTTAGAATGAGAGCTATAGACTGCAAGCAGGTAATCGAGATTGTATCCAATCTATTCCAAGAGGCTTGCACCTACCTGCCGGAAGATGTGCTCAATGCTATCAAACGAGCCAGACAGAGTGAGCAGTCTCCGGTGGCTCAAGCTGTGCTGGACAGGATACTTGAGAATACCAGAACCGCTGCTGAAGAAAAAATCCCCTTATGTCAGGACACGGGCACGGCGGTGGTTTTCCTGGAGCTAGGTCAGGAAGTTCATATCACCGGTGGGGAGCTTTACGCAGCAATAAATGAAGGCGTGCGCCAGGGATATGAGAAAGGTTATTTGCGCAAGTCCATGGCGCGCCGGCCCTATTCCGCCAGGGTAAACACCAGAGATAATACTCCAGCCATCATTTACACTGACATCGTTCCTGGCGACAAGCTTAAAATTATAGCTATGCCTAAGGGTGGCGGAGCCGAAAACATGACTCGCCTGGCAATGCTATCACCATCGCAGGGCGATAAGGAAATAGTCGATTTTGTCGTTAACGCTGTCGATGAAGCTGGCAGCAACCCTTGTCCGCCAGTTATTGTTGGTGTGGGCATTGGAGGAACCGCCGAAAAGACGCTAATGCTGGCTAAGAAAGCATTATTGCGGAAGGTAGGCGAGCCAAATCCGGATGCCGAGTTTGCCCAACTGGAAAAGGAAATCCTTACACGAATTAACAACCTGGGTATCGGAGCAATGGGATATGGTGGTAGGATAACTGCGCTGGCAGTTCATGTCGAGGTTTTCCCCAGCCACATCGCCAGCCTGCCGATAGCGGTGAACCTTCAATGTCACAGCGCACGGCATAAAGAAGCGGTTCTCTAAAGGACTGAAATACTAAATAAGCACTGATATGATTAAGAAGGTTAGGCTTCCGGCAACCGATAAGACTCTTGAAGAGCTTAAAGCCGGGGATAATATTTTACTCACCGGCGTTATGTATGTTGCTCGTGATGCTGCCCATAAGAGAATGGTTGAAGCTCTAGACAAAGGAAAGCCCCTGCCATTCGATATTAAAGGACAGACGATATACTTTATGGGTCCCACTCCAGCTAAACCAGGCCAGCCAATTGGTTCCGCTGGACCTACCACCAGTGGGCGAATGGATACTTATTCTCCCCGCTTAATCGCTGGGGGGCTTAAAGTAATGATTGGTAAGGGTATTCGCTCACCAGCAGTGAAAGAGGCGATGAAGAAATATAAAGCAGTCTATCTGGCAGCTATTGGCGGTACCGGTGCCCTCATCTCCAAGAGCATCAAGAAATCGGAGGTAATCGCCTACGAAGAGCTTGGTGCTGAGGCGATTCTCCGACTAGAGGTTGAAGATTTCCCAGCTACGGTGATAAATGATATTTACGGCGGAGACCTTTACCAAGAAGGAAAAGCCAGAGATAGGATAGAGTGTGTTTACTAACCTCACCCCCTGTGTCCCCCTTTCCATAATAGGGAGATGAAATCCTTGCATGAGGGGGAAGGGTTTGTAAGAGGGACTTCGTCCCTCTTTAATGCCCTAAGTAGAGAAGCCGATGTCTACCCGCTCTTTCTGAGGGAGTTCAAGAGGGGCTTTGCCCCCTCTCTTACCTACATTCCCCCTTCCCTTAATAAGGGAAGGGGGTCAGGGGGATAGGTTATTAAACGACCTTGCCGATAGACAAAATATTATAAGGAACAGTTAACCGAAGGATACAGGCAAATGAGTTATTATGATTACATTATAATCGGCAGCGGCATTGCCGGGCTATACAGTGCCCTGCTGGCTAAACAGCAAGGCACTGTACTTGTTATAACTAAAGGCAGTATTGACGACACTAACACCAGATTTGCCCAGGGAGGTATCGCTGCCCCTATAGCTGAGAATGATTCCCCGGAACTACATTTTAAGGATACCATAGCTGCTGGAGCTGGCTTGTCTGATACCGAGGCAGTGCGTGTCCTGGTGAATGAAGCTGTAGAGTGTATCACAGACCTGGTCAATTTAGGGGTGCCCTTTGATACCCTCGATGGAGAGATTGCCCTGGCTAGAGAGGCAGCTCACAGCAGGCCTCGCATTGTGCATGCCGGCGGTGACGCCACCGGTGAACATATTGAAGTCACACTCAGCAGACAGGTACGCGCATCGAAAATCGAGGTGCGCGAACATTCCCTGGCTACCGAGATTCTAATAGAAAATGAGAGGGTCGAGGGACTAAAAGTACTTGATTGCCATGCTGGTTCTATTGAGGAACTTGGGTGTCGCTTCCTGCTTATGGCTACCGGCGGCGCCGGACAGATGTTCAAGCTCACGACCAACTCTGATGTCGCCACCGGCGACGGTGTAGCTCTCGGCTTCAACGCCGGGGCGGAGATTATTGACATGGAGTTCTACCAGTTCCACCCTACCACTCTCCACCTGCCCGGCGTAATCCCATTCCTTATATCTGAAGCAGTCAGGGGTGAGGGAGGAGTGCTACGCAATATAAAAGGCTATCGTTTCATGCCTGACTACACACCGGATGGCGACCTGGCACCACGAGATATCGTCGCCCGTAGCATACTATACGAGATGGGAAAAACAAACTCAGATAAAGTGCTTCTTGATGTTACACATCTACCGCCCCGCACCGTTACCACCCGGTTTCCACACATATACCGCTTCTGCCTGGAGCACGGTTTAAATATCACCAAAGACTTAATACCGGTAGCTCCAGCAGCTCATTACATGATGGGTGGTATCAAAACCAATACCTGGGGGGAGACCAATATAGCTGGACTATTCGCCTGCGGGGAAACCGCCTGCGCTGGTGTGCATGGGGCTAACCGCCTAGCCTCAAACTCACTCCTTGAGTCTGTCGTCTTTAGCAAAAGAATTATCAAAAAAACCAGTGAGGGGAGCAAGTTAGAAGCATCAATTGCTAGTCATGGTACGGAGGTTCGCCACTCACTCAGCCAGAGACCGGCTTTGTCAGACGTGCCGGCACCGAGCCTTTCTGCTCTGCAACAACTTCTCTGGGATAAGGTGGGTATTATACGTAACAAAGAGGGCTTAACCCAAACAGCCGATACTCTGGCTACCTGGCAAAAGTCCTTATCACCACCCTCAGACCGTCCCTCACACGAACTAAACAACCTGATACTGACCGGTCGTTTAATGACCGAGTCCGCCCTCTTAAGAGAAGAAAGCCGCGGTGCTCATTTCCGGTCTGACTTTCCTCAAACCTCGCCCCGGTGGCAACGCCATATCGTCTTCACTAAGTCCTAAGATAGCCCGCAGAAGCTACAGCCTTGAAGGTATTTCCTAA
>JAZDPB010000029.1:0-2173 GCA_043797985.1 Chloroflexota bacterium | reverse complement strand
GTGTTAACCCCTTGTACTGGCTAGCCCTATGCCAATTCATTGTTTTAGCCTCATATTAGATGCGGTCTTCTGAGGAGTATACCCGCTGATTAACATGCCAAGTATATTCTCAAAATGGAGGTAAAGTCAAGGATTAATCATTGCCTATATAGTAAGTGGTCTCTTCAACCGGCTCTGTTTTATCACCCTCGTATAAGGTAAGGGTTACTTCCCCTTTATCGAGCTGTTGTGGAGAGACGTGGTAGATGTAAGTATATGTCTTTCCTGCCTGAACCACTGCACTATCTTTACGGGCTGCATTATCTACAGTAACAATGATTGTATATTTTACATCTATTTCCTTATCATTGGTAATGTCGTATTGCAATATCCATCCGTTCTCCCCTTTTATAATCTGGACTCTTTTTGACTCAGGTGGTTGCTGATTTGAAGGGACCAGGTACATAACCGAGATAAACATCCCGGCCAATATGATTAAAGATAAAATGAATATCAGTTTCAGTTTAAACAATTAAAGACGATGTCTCCTTTCACGCCTACTTTCAGAGCTTGTTAAACATTATGCTGCTGACCCTCACTCCAAAATTGTACCGGCTAAAATTGGAGTAGCTGGCATTTCCCGGGTATCCCTCTCCTTAAGATATTGGCTCGGGCTCAAGTTGTCAAGGGAACTATGCAGGGAACGATGCAGCCTCCATTCATTGTAATCTTGCCGCCATGCTTCGCACTTGTCTTTGGCATCATCTAAAGACAGGAACCAGTTAGTATTCAGACATTCGTCACTGAAGCTGCCGTTGAATGATTCGATGTAGGCATTGTCCGTCGGTTTGCCCGGCCGGCTGAAGTCCAGTAAATTCAGCATTGAACAACATCGGGATAATTTATACTGAACCAAAAGCGAACAGAACCGTCACTAAATAATATTGAGATTCCAACAAAAAAGAAATAAGATACTGAGTAGCAACCCTGTTAAACTTTTTCGGAGTCTCCGTATAGCTTGTAAGAGACAACTACATGTTTATTCTTGGCGATTTACTGAGGTCCTCGTGACTCCCCACTTTCTAACAGCCTGTTAGCCATTTCTTCAAGAGAGTAAACCGGTACTGCTCCAGTCTGGGCAAAGAATCCATGCCAGACCGCCTCTCGGCCTGCCAATGAGCGAGTATGGGAAGCAGCGAGCTGCTCCCACGTCATTACTCTGACCGGTAAGAGTTACCGGGCACTCCTTTCTCCTGACAAAACGAGCCGAATTGAAGGATCGAGATAGCAAGCTAAGAAATCTAAAGCCTTTGCCGATATCGGTAAAGGACCCAGATATATTCATCCAAGACTTTGAGGAAAAGGCTGAACAAGAATCAGCGACTATGATGCGAGAAGGCAGCGTAGGGCCGGGAGCAAATCTTCTCTACTGAACCTGAGTTCGGAATGCTTCCAATCTGGCTCTCCGGGCAGGATTCGAACTGATGCCTTTCTTACTACCACGGCGCTTATTATACCACTGAGAAGAGGGGAAAACATGGGTTCAAGCCCCCCCAAGCCCCACCCTATATGTTAATGTTCTACGATTATGTCACCAGTTAACTGTTCAGGGAAAATGTCACCATGGAAGGAATGGTGATATTGAACAAGAAAGAGCAAAGAAGGGTAATGGTCTTGAATGAAGTTGAGAAGGGGGTGATTACAGGAAGACAGGCAGCCGAGGTTATGGGCATATCATTACGGCATGTAAGGAGACTATTAGCCGCGTACGAGAAGGAGGGTATTGCGGCATTAGCTCATGGAAACCGAGGTAGAAAGCCACCCAATGCGATAGAAGAAGAGCTAAGAGAGCAGGTGCTGGAGCTGGCCAGTGGTAAATATTCAGGCTTTAATCATCAACATTTTACGGAGAAGCTGGCTGAGTGTGAGGAAATAGCCTTGTCCCGTTCCTCAGTCCGCCGAATACTGCTTGGTGGTGAGATAAGAAGTCCGAGAAAGCGACGACCGCCAAAGCACCGAAGTCGGCGAGAGCGTTATCCTCAAGAGGGGATGCTTCTTCAAATAGATGGCAGCCCGCATGACTGGCTGGAAGGCAGAGGTCCATGGTTAAGTCTAGTAGGAGCGATAGATGATGCCACCGGCAAAGTACCCTACGCCTTATTCCGAGAGCAAGAGGATGCTCAAGGCTATTTTC
>JAZDPB010000175.1:0-16149 GCA_043797985.1 Chloroflexota bacterium | reverse complement strand
GATGCCCAAGATGCTGAAGGAAGAGATTGGTGAGCGGATTAAGGTGAGAGGGAAGGAACTGGGTGTGCCTAATCTGCTTGATATGATTGCTGATGAAACTGTTGGTATTACCGAGGAGGCGATTCTTCCCTTCCTGACGGAAAAAGGTCATCCGGCTCTTAGTATGGAATCGATACTAGGCTAGTAAAGGAGTAACCCCAACTGGGGCGTGCAAGGCAACAATAGGCCGTATTTGTTCTTAAATATGAATCTAATAAGGGTAGGAAGGAGAGAATAAATGCCACTTACTGGAATAGCAATATTTAAGTTACTGCCCAAGACGAACTGTGGCAAATGTGGTGTGCCCACATGCCTTGCCTTTGCGATGAATCTAGCTGCGGGTAAGGCAGAGTTAAGTGCCTGCCCCTTTGTCTCTGAAGAGGCGAAGAAGCAACTGCAAGAGGCATCGGCACCACCCATCAGACCGATTACCATTGGTGCTGGCAACAGGGTATTTAAGGTCGGTGGTGAGACAGTGCTGTTTCGCCATGAGAAAAGGTTTGAGAACCCTCCCGGTTTGGCTGTCCTTGTCAAGGATACCATGCCGGACTCCGAGGTTGATGCCAGACTGGAGAGATTTAAACTGCTCCAGTATGACAGGGTGGGTCTAACCCTCCGCCCTGAGCTAATAGCAGTTAAGGATGAATCAGGAAATGCCGGTAAATTTGAGGCGCTGGTGAGCAAAGTCAAACAGAACAGTGATGGCGACATTATTCTGATGAGCAATAATCCTGATATTCTGGCGGCTGGGGTAAAGGCTTGTGCCGACCGAAAGCCGGTGCTATATGGTGTTACCAAGGATAACCTGGACAAGGTAGCCGAGCTGGCGAAGCAGAATTCCTGCCCGGTGGGAATAAAAGCCTCTAGTCTGGAGGAAGCCGCTGAATTGACTACTAGATTAAATAAGGCCGGGATAAATGACGTCATTATTGATTCCGGGTCAAGAACGGTTCGTAAGGCACTTGACGACCAGCTAATCATCAGGAGTGCTGCCTTAACTAAAAAATTTCAACCCTTGGGCTTCCCTACCATTGTCTTCCCCTGTGAAATGACTAATGACCCGATGAAAGAGGCGGTAATAGCCTCTATGTTTGTGGCGAAATATGGCGGTATCATTGTACTCTCCGATTTTCGTGGAGAGAGTCTGTTCCCTCTGCTCGTGGAAAGGTTGAATATCTATACCGACCCCCAGCGGCCATTGGCAACCACCGAAGGAGTCTATGAAATCGGCAACCCTGGTGAAAATTCTCCGGTACTGATTACCAGCAACTTTTCGCTTACCTATTTCATCGTCTCGGGTGAAATAGAAGGCAGCAAGGTTCCGAGCTACCTTCTGGTCAAAGATACCGAGGGACTTTCGGTGATGACATCATGGGCAGCCGGGAAGTTTGTGGCTGACGCTATTGCCCCCTTTGTTAAGAAGTGTGGTGTTTGGGATAAGGTTAAGCACCGCAAGTTAGTAATCCCGGGATACGCTGCTGCTGAAAGTGGTGGCTTGGAAGAAGAACTGCCCGGGTGGGAGATTCTGGTCGGTCCTCGGGAAGGAGCTAATATCCCAGCCTATCTTAAGACATGGAAACCATAGGGAGGGAGAGATGATTTGTATTGCGGAAAGCATAAATATTATGTCCAAAACCATCGGTCCGGCGATGAGGGAGAGGAACCCCAAGCCAGTTCAGGAGATGGCTATAGCTGAAGCTAAGGCTGGAGCGGACTATCTTGATATCAACATCGGTCCAGCCCGAAGGGCGGGCGACGAGTTGATGAAATGGGTAGTCAATACCGTGCAGGAGGTTACCGACCTGCCATTATCACTGGATACAACTAACCCGGTGGCTATGGAGGCTGGATTAAAAGTCTGCAAAAGCAAAGCCTTGATTAATTCTATCTCTCTTCAGCCGGATAGACTGGAGCAGGAATTACCACTGGTCAAAAAGTACAATGCATCTATGATTGGGTTGTTGTGGGGCAAAGAGGGAATGCCACGGGATGCCAACGAGAGGTGTATGTTTGCCGTTGACCTGGTTTATAAAGCTAATGAGTTGGGTATCCCTAGTGAGGATATCTGGATTGACCCTATTGCTAGCCCGGTGTCAGTGGAGATAAATCAGGTAAAAGCCTGCGTAGAGTTTATGGGCATGCTCAAAGATATTGCGCCCGAATGTAAGTCTACGGTTGGGCTTTCTAATATCTCCAACGGAACCCCTACTGAACTCAGACCTTACCTTAATCGGACTTATATGATAATGCTCATGAGATATGGACTTCACTCAGCTATAGTTGATGTCTTTGATACCGAGCTGGTAAAAATAGCCAGAGGTAAGATGCCAGAGATTGTTAATCTGGTACATCGGGTAATGGATGGTGAGAAGCCCAATCTTTCTTCGTTAAGTAAGAAAGAAGTGGAATATGTGAAAACGGTCAGGGTTCTTACCGGTGAATCGCTCTATTCACATTCCTGGCTTGAGATATAACTAATCTCTCAAAGAAAAGAGGTGTTTGAATGGTTAAAGAACTTCCACTAATCTGGTTGCAGGGGGCTGCCTGTACCGGTTGCACGATTTCTTTGCTCAATTCAGCCAGTCCTACTATTAAGAATATCCTTATTGACCAGGTTGTCCCGGGAGTACATGTAAACCTGAGATTTCATGCTACGGTAATGGCTGGCGCTGGTGAACCGGTGATTGAAGTATTAGAGGGCACGGCGGCACAAAAGAAGGGCGAATATGTCTTGATTGTTGAAGGAGCTATTCCTACCGCTGCGGGTGCCGTATATGGTGCTATTGGGGAAAGAAACGGCAAGCCAGTTGAAATGCGCGAAAGGGTGATAGATTTAGCTAAAAACGCCCTGGCTGTTCTAGCAGTGGGTACCTGCGCTTCCTTTGGTGGCATACCAGCGGCTGCCCCCAATCCTACTGGCTGTAAGCCGGTGAGTCAGATACTTAAAAGTGAGGGTATCGCCAAACCACTAGTACATATTCCTGGTTGCCCTCCCCACCCCGATTGGTTGGTGGGAACATTAGCCAGCATTCTGTTAAATGGTCTGCCCAAAGCTGGAGACCTCGATGATAATCTGAGGCCATTGGCTTTTTATGGTCACTTAATTCACGAGAATTGTCCCCGTCGTGCTTATTTTGATGAAGGTAAGTTTGCCAAGAAACCCGGAGACGAGGGGTGTCTATACGAGTTAGGTTGTAAGGGACCGATAACCTATGCCGACTGTCCACTAAGACGGTGGAATAACGGGACTAACTGGATCATTGGTGCTGGCGCTCCGTGTAATGGCTGCACCCAACCTGAATTTCCTGACTCAACGTCACCCTTCTATCAAAAGCTCGTTGATGTTCAGGTGCCTACTGTGGGTGCCTACTGGCAGTCTGGCAAGGAGGAGAAGTAGTGAGCAAAATTGTTATTGACCCGATGACCCGGATTGAAGGGCATTTGAAGATTGAGACGGTGGTTGAGGATGGAGTAGTCAAGGATGCTAAGAGTACAGGTAATCTTTTTCGTGGGCTTGAGCTTATCTTAAGGGGGAGGGACCCCCGGGATGCCCAGATTATCACCCAGAGAATCTGTGGGGTTTGTCCTCAGTCTCATGGTGTAGCGGCTGCCTTGAACCTGGATAGTGCTTTCGGTATCAGTGACAAGGTGCCTGATAATGCCCGAATTATGAGGAATCTAATCCAGGGAGCACATATGGCACAGGACCATGTGCTCCATTTTTATCACCTAGCAGCACTTGACTATGTGGATATAACTGACGTCGCTAAATATGAAGGTAAGAGTTCGGCATTAAATTCGGTAAAGGATTTCATTTCCCGGGGTGAGCTAGGACCGTTTGTCCCGCGCTATGAAGGGGATTATCGTTTGCCACCTGAGGTCAATCAGCAGGCAGCAGCTCACTATCTTGAAGCCCTTGAAATCAGGCGTATGGGACATGAAATGGTCAGTGCCTTAAGCGGAAAAATCCCCCATAGTGTCGGTATTGTACCTGGTGGCGTTACGGCTACTCCCACGGTCGATATGATAGCCTCTTTTATGTGGAAAGTTAAGAGGTTGCAGGATTTCATTGATAATACATATATTCCTGATGTGTTGGCTGTGGCTGGCGCCTATTCCGATTACTGCAGTATTGGGATCGGTTGTAAAAACCTCCTATCATATGGTTCCTATGACCTTGAGGGGAATAACCCCGATTATACTGTGAGAAAGAGACTATTTAAGCAAGGAGTTACTTCGGCTGACCTCAAACTGGGGAAGTTGGACATAAACCAGATAACCGAAAATGTAAAACACTCCTGGTATGAGGATTCATCATCAGGTCGGCATCCTTCCCATGGGGAAACCAAACCGGAATATGGTAAAGAAGGAGCCTATTCCTGGGTAAAATCACCTCGTTATGGGGGGAAGGTTTATGAGGTTGGTCCTTTGGCTAGAGTTGCTGTTACCTACGTTAATGGTGACCCGGTCATGAAGAAACTGGTAGATTCGGCGTTGGCTCAGCTAAAAGCCCCGCCTTCAGCCCTTTTCTCTGTTATGGGCCGTCACTTAGCGCGTGCCCTATCAGCCAAGTTCATTGCTGATAGTCTGGAGAAGTGGCTTCTAGAATTGAAACCGGGGGAGCCGACCTTTGTCGAATACACCATCCCTGAAGAGAGTTCAGGTTTTGGCATTACTGATGCCTCGCGAGGTGCTTTAGGACATTGGATAGAGATTAAAGGTCAGAAGATAGCTAATTACCAGTGTGTAGTGCCAACTACCTGGAATGCTTCACCCAGAGATGATAATGGAAATCCCGGCCCGATAGAGCAGGCTATAATTGGTACCAGAGTAAAGGATAAGAATAATCCCTTTGAAATCGTACGTATCGTCCGTTCGTTTGACCCATGTCTTGGCTGTGCTATCCATTAATTCTACTGGCTGAGGTTTGGGTGTTGGATTATAGCGGAACTTCTAAGGAGGAGAGATGATTCTTTCGAGACAAAAACCGTGGGAAGAAATTGTAGGTTACCTGGATGGGCAGAATAGTGTCTTCCTTTTAGGCTGTAATGGTTGTGCTCAAGCTTCAGGCACTGGTGGCCCTGTGCAGGTAGCAGAGATGAAGAGCAAATTAGAGGGAATCGGTAAAAAAATCACCGGTAGCGCCGTTGTTGATTTCCTCTGCGAGAAAGCCCTGATAAAATCGAGATTGAGGAACAAGATTGGACAGCTTGATGCGGCTGATTCTGTATTGGTTATGACCTGTGGTGTTGGTGTCCAGGCAACGGCCGCAGTAATTCGGAAGGTCTGCCACCCGGCTTGTGATACTGTTAACCTGGGTGGAAGCAGGGGAGAATGGTCGGGCAACGAGAGGTGTATGGAGTGTGGTGAGTGTGTACTTGAATTTACCGGGGGGATATGTCCATTGACTGCCTGTACCAAAGGATTGCTTAGTGGGCAGTGCGGGGGGGCATCACGAGGAAAATGCGAAGTTAACCCGGAGAAGGATTGTGGTTGGGAATTGATTTACCAGAGATTAAATGGCTTGAACCAGCTAGACAAACTAAAGAGGTTTAATGCCCCCAAGGACTATAGCAAGATGATGCCTGATGTTAAAGTCATGGCCACATCCCATTGGGCGCTGGAACGAACTGCGCAGAAGGAGAGGGGTTAAGATGAGTTTACAGTCAGCCCTGCAGTCAGGGAAATTTATTATCACATCTGAAGTCGGTCCATTAAAGGGAACTGACATTACCGAGTTAAACGAAGTAGCCGAACGTTTGCGGGGAAGAGTGGATGGGGCCAATGTCACTGACCAGCAGAGCGCTGTGATGAGGCTCGGCTCATTGGCTGTCAGCCACTTATTAAAAGAAAAAGGGCTCGACCCTGTGTTCCAGATGACTTGTCGGGATAGAAATCGAATCGCCTTACAGTCAGACTTGTTGAGTGCCTGGGTCTTGGGCATTGAAAATGTTCTGTCTATCACTGGTGATTTACCTTCATTAGGCGACCATCCTCAGGCTATGCCAGTCTATGATATAGATTCAGTGCAGTTACTCTGGGTTATCAACAAGTTAAACGAAGGCCATGACATGGTTGGCAACGAGCTTAAAGGAAAGCCCAATTTCTTTCCCGGAGCAGTGGTTACTCCTGGAGCTAATACCGATGCCAGCTTTGAACTGCAGGTTATCAAGATGGAGAAGAAGATTAAAGCTGGAGCCAGGTTTTTCCAGACGCAGGCGGTCTATGAGCCGGAAAGATTTTACAAGTTTATGAAGAGGGTGGAGGGATTCAAAGTACCTGTCTTGGCTGGCGTGATACCCCTGAAGTCAGTCGGTATGGCTCGATTCATGAATAAAAACGTAGCTGGTGTCTTCGTACCTGAGGCTCAGATTAAAAGAATGGCTGACGCCAAAGATAAAACCCAGACCGGCCTGCAAATTGCGGCTGATTTGATTAAGGAACTTAAGGATATCTGTCAAGGGGTACATGTTATGGCTATCGGCTGGGAAACAAAGGTGCCCCAGATACTGGACATGGCTGGACTCTAGAAAAACTCTAGAGGGCTTTCGCACTGCCCTCTGGATAAACCTGATAGCTGATGGAAAGCAAACGGTTGCGAGTGCCCACCGAGAAAGTTTATGACCAAGCTCATGCTCTGGCTTATAAACTTGCCTGTGAACGGTTAGCCAAGATTGATGATATTGAACAGCAATGTCAAAAAAGTGGTGCTCAATGTCGGGTGATAGATTCCAGAAAAGAAATCACCATCCAGTATTTAAATCAATCGTATCTAATCTCTCTTCCGAATATTGAAGTTTCGATAGTTGATAGTGTCGAGAAGATTCCAATACGAGAAAAGCTTCTTATCCTTCATTATTTCATCACGGCGAAGGGTACCCTGGTATCAAATAGATTGATTACCTTCAGGGAATTACCCGAAGGAAAGGTCTATTCCCCGACATTTGCCAAGAGGACAATAAAGCCTCTCGTGGATTGCTTTGGACAGGAACCTGACCTCTTACTGGACGCTGGTGCCAGGCTAGGAGGTCGTAAGGTAGATTACGGCGACATAGCGATGACTATTAATGCCTTCAGCCGTGTGCCGATAACTATAATCTTGTGGCGGGGCGATAGCGAATTTGCCGCTCAAGCGAATGTAGTCTTTGATGCCACCATTTCCGATTATCTTCCTACTGAGGATATAACTGTACTTTGTGAAACCATCACCTGGAAGCTAGTCAGGTCTATAAAAAGAGCTTAACGGTTCTTATTCGGGTGGATGGCAGCGAGTGATGGTGTCGCCATTGGTAATGTGACTTATCGAATAAGGTAGACTAGTTCTTTAATTATGGAAATGAAAGTAACATCGATTATTTTAGCGGGGGGCAAAAACCTGCGGTTGGGAAGGAATAAGGCTCTAGAGGTTGTTGGCGGTAAAAGGCTGATTGAGCGTGTTGTTGAACGGTTGAAGCCATTAAGCAATCGGATTCTGATAGTGACCTCTGAAGGGCAGGTTGATTTTCCGCCGACTTGTAACGCAGAAGTCATGGTCGACCTTTACCCCGGTAAGGGTCCCCTTGGCGGGATATATACTGGCTTACTGGCTTCCCAGTCGTCATATAGCATTGCTGTTGCTTGTGATATGCCTTTTCTAAATACTGAGCTGCTGCGCTATATGGTTGAGCGAGCCAGCGATTCTGATGTCGTTATACCCCGATTGGATGAAGGAATGGTGGAGTCCCTCCATGCTGTATATTCCAGGGGTTGCCTCGTAAGTATAAGAACGCAGCTTGAGCTTAACCAATTGGGAGTCCACTCCTTGCTAAGTAAGGTGAGAGTTAAATATATTGAACGAGAAGAATGCCAGAAGCTCGACCCTCAACTCTTATCCTTCTTCAATATAAATTGTCAGGCAGACCTGGACCGGGCTAACGCCCTTGCCAGAGAAAACGAGATTGTTTAGCAACTCACTGTTTGTCATTGCGAGCGAAGCGAAGCAATCCGTCTTCCACGGAATTAACGGATTGCCACGTCGTCCGCCTATTGCGGACTCCTCGCAATGACGGATTACTCGTAACCCCATCTCTTTTAGGTTTGTCTGGCTATCTTATTCCCTTTATCTCTACTATACTCCCTCTCCTTACAAGGAGAGGGAGGCGCGATTGCTCTACTTACTATAAAACTTGATATTCTAAGCTAAATCAATTACCATTAAATTAGATTTGAAATAAATGACAGAAAATGTAGCACTTCTGGTTGCCTTCGTTGCTGGCCTATCAAGTTTCCTTTCGCCCTGTGTGCTGCCTCTGGTGCCGGTATACCTGGCAAGTATCGCCGGGCCGGAGATTTTCGAGACTACCAAAAGAAGACGCTTTGTTGTATTCCTGCATTCTCTTGCTTTCGTGATGGGTTTCTCCTTCGTCTTCAGTCTCTGGGGAGCTGGCGCTGGATTAATCGGGTCGGCTATTGTTGGTTACACATCAGTAATTCGCCAGATAGTTGGTATCCTGCTGATAATCTTCGGGGTGTTCATGCTGGTTGCCTTAAAAGTGCCGTGGCTAAACTACGAAAAGCGTTTTAGTTCATCTGCAGGCACCACTACCGGCTACCTGCGTTCCTTCCTGACGGGGAGCATATTTTGTCTCGCCTGGACGCCCTGTGTCGGTCCCATATTAGGGGGTATTATGACTCTTGCCTTTGATTCGGCAACAGTGTGGCGCGGTGCTTATCTCCTGGGTATTTACTCTCTGGGTCTGGGGCTGCCCTTCTTGCTTATAGGAGTTGCTTTTGATTCTATTTCCCCATTGTTAAAACGCATCTACAAATACGGCACGGCAATTTATATTTTTGGTGGTGTCCTGCTCATCGTTGTCGGCATACTTGCTCTAGCTGATAAGCTGGTTTGGTTTTAGACGCAGTTTAGGGTAAAATCAAAGTTAGAGGATTTTATTTATGGATAAGTTGACCAAGGTAATACTGTTAATGATACTGGTTTTGGGCTTGTGGTTGAGCGGGTGCAGGGCGGTTTCTCAACCACCTCCCGAAACGAGTTCCAACGAATCGGTAATTACACCAACTGAGGGTACGCAGGTGGGTAACCTTGCTCCCAACTTCCAGCTTAAAAACCTTGATGGGCAGATTGTTTCGCTCGCCGGACTCCGCGGTAAGCCGGTGTTGGTTAACTTCTGGGCAACCTGGTGTCCTCCTTGCCGTTTCGAGATGCCTTTTTTACAGCAAATATACGAGGAATGGTCAGACCGGGGTCTTATACTACTGACTATTGACATCGGTGAAAACCAGACTCTTGTAGAAGAATTCCTGAAGACAAATAGCTTGACTATGCCGGTGCTCCTTGATAGTGAGAGGAGTGTAAGCAGAATGTATACCATCACTGTCATACCGACCACCTTCTTTATCGATAGGGATGGTGTAATTCAGGGAAGGAAATTCGGTGCTTTCAGTAACAAAGAGGAAATAGAGGTGTACCTCGGCAAAATTATCCCGTAGTGAATTGGGGCGGTGATTTTCTAAACTAATGATTTGTAGAGGAGTGGAGACCAGATATGAGTGATATCTTAAATGAAGCTTATGGTATAGCCCAGTGTAAGGAGTGTCCCTGGTATAAAACCTGTGTAGTACCGATGAGGTTTACTGCCGAGGATATCCGTAAACAATTATCATCGACGCCGGGGATGAATCCTTCGCTGCAGACTGACCTTGGTATACAGAATCTTTTATCCAGTATGGCAAGTGCTGCCCAGAACTCGCTGTTGGAAGGCTGTCCTGTCTTTATCGAGCGCTTGCGTGCCAGCTCCCGTCTTGCTGAGCGAGTGAAAGAAATGATGCGCAACTGGAGTAAAGAAGAATAGTAAGGTAAACTACTTCATCCTTAATGGACAAAAAGGCTATTAATCGAACTTGATGGAGTGCTGAATGTCTGAAGATACTGAGGCAAAAACAAAACAATTAGCTGAATTGGGGCGGCGCCGGGAAAAAATAAAGGAGATGGGTGGGAAGGAGCGCATCGAAGCCCAGAAAAAGCGGGCTAAGTTAACGGCGCGTGAGCGAATCGATGTGCTACTGGACAAGGGAACATTTCACGAAATTGGAATGTTTGCCCGGAGCCGGGGTGCCGCTTCATATGGAGAGGTACCAGCCGATGCCGTAATTACTGGCTATGGCAAAATTGATGGCACGAAGGTTTACATCTTTTCTCAGGACTTCAGCAGCGTGGGGGGCACTCTATCTGAGACACACGCTGGAAAGATTTGCCGGATACTCGATAACGCGATAAAAGAGGGTTGTCCCATAATCGGGCTGAATGATTCTGGGGGAGCCAGAATTCAGGATGGCGTTGAATCTTTGGCTGGTTATGGTCGAATTTTTTACCGAAATACCCTGGCTTCGGGAGTGGTTCCACAGATATGTGCTATTCTGGGACCGACCGCCGGGGGCGCAGTATATTCTCCGGCGCTGATGGACTTCGTATTTATGGTTAAAGGTATAAGTCACGCTTTTATCACCGGGCCTAGGGTGGTCCAGACGGTGATGGGACAGGAGGTGAGCGAGGAGGAGCTTGGTGGTGCGGTGGTCGCTCAGCAGAAAGCGGGAGTTGTTTGCCGTTCTGAAGATAGCGAGGGGCAGTGCTTTCAAAGCATAAGGGAGCTATTAGGTTATTTGCCATCGAGTAATCGGGGAAAGCAAAAAAGAGTAGATTGGGGAGATGCCCCTGAGCGCAGAGATAGTTCATTGTTTGATATTGTCCCTTCGAATCCAGTCAAGCCATACGATATGCATAAGATAATTGAAAGAGTCTTCGACCAGAGGAAAGATGGCAAGAAAAACTATTTTGAATTATTTCCACTGTTTGCTACCAACATTATTACCTGTTTTTCCAGACTGAACGGATGGGCAGTTGGTATAATAGCTAATCAACCATGGTCAAAGGCAGGATGTTTGGATATCGATGCCAGTGACAAGGCATCCCGGTTCATTCGCTTCTGCGATGCCTTTAATATCCCGCTGGTCACTCTGGTTGATGTGCCAGGATATTTGCCTGGGACAGACCAGGAGTGGGGAGGAATAATCAGGCATGGAGCCAAGATGCTTTATGCCTATTCGGAGGCAACAGTACCAAAATTAACCGTGGTTATTAGAAAAGCGTATGGGGGTGCGTATATCGGGATGTGCAGTAGAGGTCTGGGTGCCGATGCGGCATTCTGCTGGCCCAGTGCCGAGGTAGCGGTGATGGGTGCGGAGGGGGCAGCCCCGATAATATTCAGACGAGAGCTGGACAAAGCGGCTGACCCAGACAAATTACTACAAGAAAAGATAAGGGAGTATAGGGAGGAATTTGCTAACCCGTATCGAGCCGCCGAGAATCTACATATTGATGATGTGATTGACCCGTCAGAAACAAGACCGAGGTTGATTGACGCCTTGGAAATGGCAATGGACAAGGTAGAAGAAAGACCCAGCAAGAAGCATGGCATTATACCCGCATGATTTTCGCGTCGCAAGGGGTCATTTCTATTTATTCAACTTGACATGGAAAAGACAGCTAGATTTAGTATCGTCCGAGAAAGGGTCTTGAGTACTCTGTTCGAGCCCAAGAATCTAACGACCGTGTGGCGCAAAATTGTGAGAAACCAAATGCGTAGGCTAGATATTATTGACCTTTACGACTACTACGATTTCACTTCCAATATCCAAGAAAAAGCAAAGGAGATCGGTACCCAAATTTTGAAAGCCCAGTATAGAGCGACCAGTCCCTTGATCTATAGGCTCGAAAAGAAATATGGCATATGCCGACATATGATGATTCCAAGTCCCTCAGATGCGCTTGTTTTTCAAACAATAACAGAACATTTGGCCCCCCTTTTAGAGAAGGCTCAGCCAACTAAGAAGGCGTACTATTCACGAGACAAGCATACCCTCAAGCTTCCCCATCAATTACCTAATACTGGATATTGGTCTACTCTTTGGCCCAAGTACCAAAAAGACATACTGGGTTTCACAGATTCATGTGACTATCTAGTTGTTACTGACATTACTGATTTCTTCGATAATATTGGACTTAGAGAATTAAGGCATATAGTTTCCTCCAAAATCGAGGTCGACGAAGTAGTACTTGACCTTCTTTTCAATATTATCGAGCAACTATCTTGGTTACCTGATTATCTGCCCACGTCTCTGGAGGGTTTCCCAACCATTAATATTGAGGCATTCCGATTATTACCTCACGTAATGCTATTTGAGATAGACGAAGTGCTAAATCAGTATTCACAGGGCAACTTCGTCCGTTGGATGGACGATATCAACATCGGTGTCAATTCCAAAGATGAGGCTCATACCATTCTGGGTAACGTAAATGATGTCCTCAAGAGTCGTGGTTTGGCACTGAACCTTTCAAAGACAGACATCTATACTGCCGCCGAAGCAAAAGCTCACTTCATGTTCGATGAAAACACCTATCTTGACCAAGTAGACAAAGCAGACCCGTCCGACCCCGACTTTCACAATATTAAATTGGAATTCCTTAAACATTTTCGTCATCACCTGAAGAATACTAATCTCAGAAATTGGGATAAAGTTACCAAAAGGTACTTTACGGTTGGGAGTCATCTCAAAATTTATGAACTTCTTGACTACGCTTACAACCTGTATTTAGAAAATCCTGAAGTGCGTAGCAATATCATCTTATATATGAGCGGTCTCAAATTTACCAATCGTACTGCTAAACTTATTTTAGATTTACTCCGTGATATTAAACGCCATGATGATGTCTCCCTTTACCAGCTTTGCCAACTCATTATTGACTTAAATATACCGTTTACTACAAAAGGTAAAGACTTCATCGCAACTGTGGATAAGTTACTCCAACCAGCTTCATCTGACTTTGACCTTTATTGCTATATCTGGTTTTTAGCTAAATACGGTGAACCACATATAATAATGACCCTTATTGAACGTACAAAAGACCGCTGGAGAAACGAACAATTCTTGGCACGCCAAGTTGTGTCTATTTTACCGAGGTGTTTACGTTACAACGAAGAAATCGTAAGACGAATGCTAAATGAGCAGATTGCAACTGGCCCACGTGATGCCGCATCTGTTGCCATAAGCATAGATTCACTTTCGAACATAGAATTCCTAGCATCACATGACAAATATCTTTTTGTATACCTTTTACCATTAAACCCTCAAAGGCCGTACCCATTATCAAAATACCTGATACTGTCCACTGTTTTGGCATCACTTTCACTTAAGCCGGCCGAAAGAAAAAAGGTTGTCGCAAAGGTAAAAGAACGCATTGCTGACCGATGGTACTTACACTGGTTAAAGCGTTACTCGCTGCTTAAAGTCTAATTATTGCAATCAGGTAACATGTAAGGCACAATTTAGCACAATAAGTTAACAAAGTAGCCTAAGTTAGATTAGAACTGGAAAAGGCGTCTAAGAGGGGCAAAGCCCCTCTTTCTTTTTCCTCCCCCTCTCCTTCGTCAAAGGAGAGGGGGACAAAGGGGGTGAGGTTAAAATCTCAAACAACTAAGAATGAGAAAACGGTAAATCAAGTGCAGGATGCTTTACCCTTTTATAAAGCTGTGCTAAAATAAGCTACCTGTTGATGTGAACATGGCTTATTCAAATGCTACAACACGTCACACATTACGTATCATTGATGCCAGCCTTAATCGGGTTGGGGAAGGGCTTCGCCTTCTTGAAGACATGGCTCGCTTATTGCTCAACGATTCCGGGCTAACTCAGCAACTGAAGACGATGCGACACGAGCTAATAAGGGGTGATTACCCTTTCAACGAGCAACTTCTTCAATCCCGAGACTCAGAAAGCGATGTTGGTATTGCTCTTGAAGTGCCTGGAGAAAAGAAAGAGAGGAGCCTGCCTCTGGTGTTAGTGGCTAATTCTAGGAGAGTACAGGAATCGCTGAGAACTCTGGAAGACCTGGCAAAGAGTCCAGCTCTTACTCTTAAATTAGACCCGGAGAAGTTCAAGCAAGCCAGGTTTAATCTCTACACGATAGAGAAAGAGCTACTCTCCAAATTGCAGCGTCAGGATAAACTAAAGAATGTATCGGGGCTATATGCCATTATAGATATACAGTCGCTGAAAGGGCGTAATTGCGTTGAAGTGACCAGGCAGGTAATTCACGGCGGTGCCAAGACAATCCAACTGCGTGATAAAGTCCAGAGTAAAGAGAAGCTCTTGCTTATAGCACAAGAGCTAAAGACGCTCTGCGCTGAACACAATGTGCTTTTTATCATGAATGACTACCTTGACTTAGCTCTGGCCATTGATGCCGATGGTTTACACGTAGGACAGGATGACCTCCCCGTCAGGGTAGCTCGCAGGCTGTTACCGCCGGGTAAGATTCTGGGTTGCTCGACAACTACCCTGGAGCAGGCGCTGGCTGCCCAGTCTGATGGGGCTGACTATATTGCCGTCGGCGCGATGTACCCGACTTCATCTAAAGAGATAGTTAAAGTAGTGGGCTTGGAGAGACTGCGCCAGATTAGACAGGCAATGTCTTTGCCGTTGGTGGCTATTGGCGGCATTACTAAAGATAATGTTCCCGAGGCCATAGCTGCCGGTGCTGATTCGGTAGCCATAATTAATGCTATACTAGGGGCAAAGTCCCCAGAAGAAGCGTCCCGGCAAATAGTGAATAACTTTGAAACAAAGAGGGAGCAGGATAACGGATAAACTGGATTCTATAGCCGAACAGGTAAGACTGAGCTTCTCAGCCAAAGATGCGGCAAGGGAAAAAGCATTACCCCTGTGCCGTGAAGTAATTCGCTACTCAAGTCAGGCTATTCGTGCTGTGCACCGCCAGGAGTTTGACCAGGCCAGGGAATTACTCAAAACAGCTCGTAATCTCCTTGACGAAGCCGAGCAAGCTATCAGTGAGAGCTATGAGCTTAGTAACATTGGCTTTCTCAGAGATGCCCAGAAAGAGTACGCTGAAGGATGTTTGACTCTCGCCCTGGTGACCGGGGAATCACCTCCTGACCCCAACGAACTACGTGTTGACTCCGCCGCTTATCTCAATGGATTGGGTGAAGCTGTAGGTGAGCTACGGAGGTACCTTCTGGATAGTATGAGAAGGGGTGACCTGTCGCGAGGTGAGGAATTATTATCAGCTATGGATGATATATATAGTGTGCTGGTTACTATGGATTTTCCTGATGCCATAACCGGTGGGCTACGCCGCACTACTGATATGGTTCGCGGCGTCCTAGAAAGGACACGCAGTGACCTGACATTAGTTATCAGACAAAAAGAGCTGGAAGAAAGGTTAGAAAAACTGGAAAGGAATCTTAAGTAGCTTGGGAAAAGGGCTTGATTCTCACCATGCCTTATGTGCTATAATACCTCGGTTGCGTTATATAAGATTCATTGAAAGGAGTTGTGAATGGGTGTAACACTTTTTGATGGCTTCCGCGTAGCCACGAGCTTCGAAAAGATTGCTCTAATCGCGGTGGTGGGAGTAGCTATTCTGGGGCTGCTCTACGCTGTTTATCTCACGCGTCAGATTTCCAAGGCGCCAGAGGGAACTGAAAAAATGAGGCATATCTCCAATGCCATACGCAGCGGCGGTAATGCCTATCTCATGCGCCAGTTCCGCACTATTCTCTTGCTTATCTTTATCCTGGCAGTCTTCATCTTCTTCACCGGTTGGTTTGCTGGTGGCACATCAATCTATAACAATCCAAAGTGGCTGATTGGTCTAGGTCGCGCTGGTGGCTTCTTAATGGGTGCCATATTCTCGGCTCTGGTCGGTTATATTGGCATGAATATGGCACTGCGAGCTAATGTCAAGGTAGCCCAGGCTTCACGCAGCAGTTTTACCGAGGCTCTTAAGATAGGCTACCGCGCCGGCACCATAACCGGTATGCTCACCGATGGGCTTGGTCTACTCGGTGGCACCATAATCTTCATCATCTTCTTTAAAGATGCTCCTCTGGTACTTTTAGGTTTTGGCTTTGGTGGCACATTGCTGGCTTTATTCATGCGTGTTGGTGGTGGCATCTATACCAAGGCAGCGGATGTCGGTGCTGACCTGGTGGGTAAAGTGGAAAAGGGTATCCCCGAAGATGACCCACGCAATGC
>JAZDPB010000162.1:0-3414 GCA_043797985.1 Chloroflexota bacterium | reverse complement strand
ACACAAGCCCATATGCCTCGTTACTTCCTTGCCGTTGCTGTCAAAGACTATCTGGGTAGGTATTGCCATGATTCCATACATCTGTGTCAGATCTTCCTGCTCGTAGACTTCCACGATAACCACGTTCAGCTTGCCCTCGTACACTATGGCCAGATCCTCGAGAATAGGTTTCATTTGTTTACAGGGAATGCAGGTACTTGAGCCGAATTCGGCTAGCGTTGGCTTGCTACTGGACAGAGCCT
The DNA here is from genome assembly GCA_043797985.1 of Chloroflexota bacterium. GTDB lineage: Bacteria > Chloroflexota > Dehalococcoidia > Dehalococcoidales > UBA2162 > JAZDPB01. Next base: position 3,172 of record JAZDPB010000162.1, on the reverse strand, counting down.
TCGGTAAAGGTATTGATGCCGGGTCAATGCTGGTCGACTGCGTTACGCCTGGCTCGGTAGCAGTTGGTCCTTTGGACTGGCAGCTCATTACCGATATAAGTAGCGACAGTACCACTGCCAGCAATAGAATGCGCCTGGCTATTGCCAAGATTGCCTCCCTTAGATTTTATTGATTAATTTCATGACTTTTACTTTATCTCATCTCGTACTTTTCTGACCTGCTCAAATGATTTGCCCTTCGGGTTTTCCAGAGCCTGGCCTTCGGTCTTGATGAAGCTAGCCGGGCACGCTCTTTCTCCATATGGCTAAACTAGCCATGCCATTACCCTCATCAGCCTCCACTTGAGATTACTATGCTAAGCTCATCGCCATCTCTGACCGGTTTATTCATCCTATCGGGTTGAACAACCTTTCCATTAAGATAGATAGCGATAGAGATGGCCAGTTTGCCATCTTCGGTAAATGTGACCCGTTTTAGCTCGGGAAACCGCCGGGCAAGATTATCCAAACAATCGCTAACTGTCTTTCCATCGACCTCCGGTGACTGCTGGCTGTTAGCGTAGTAAGCTAAAACCGGGTCGAGTTTAATCTTTATGCTCATTCCCGTCTCCTTATTTAGTAGATGCCTGCCATATGGACAATTTATAATTTCTCTGAACTTAACTTCACTGACGGGTATTATCTGTATCAACGGTATTTACAATGTCTCTGAGCCAGTCCATTACTGTCTTTGCTGCGGCTTCATCCTCAGCATTATTGATGGTTATCTTATGTGCCTCGACTATCACCCCCATGTCTCTAAAGCGGAAGCCCATAAGATTCGCCTCCGGGTTATAGGCACAGCCTTTGATTAGCCCGCTCATGTTCGGCATGGCGATGCTGATATCACCTGACAGTTCGACAACAGCACGTGTCATCTCACTTTGACAGGGTCACTCTCCGCCGTGAACAATAGAGATTTTAGGATTTTCAAGTGCGAACCGGGCAAAATCCTTCATCTGTCTCCTGCTCCATTTATTTGCTTAACGCCGTTGTGATATAAGTGGTTACTTCTGCTTTGGTGGGCACCCGTCCGGAGCAGACCAGCTTCTCATCAATCACCAGTCCCGGCGTGGTTAGTATCGGGTACTCCATTATCTTTTTGATGTCCCTGACATGTTCGATTGATGCGTCTATAGCAAGTTCCTTGACTACCTCACGGGCAGTCTGCTCAATCTGGTTACACTTGGCTCAACCCATACCTAAAACTTTTATTATCATATCTCCCTCCTTTCGCTTATTCTAAAGTTGTTTTAGTGTTCAAAGGCTATTGGCGATAAAGCCGTAAATCAGTCCGGCGGTAGTGCAGCTGATAATAATGATTCCGATATAGTAAATGAGTCTCTTATTGCCAATCATCGGGCGGATGACCAGTATACTGGGTAGAGAAATAACCGGGTCAGCCAGCAAATAGGCAACCAGGGGACCCACGCCTACACCGACGTCGAGAAAAAGTCGTGCCATAGGCACTTCTACCAGAGTGGGGAAGTAGGCGACCACACCGAAGAGTACTGCCCCCAGCGTTGCGGTTAGACTGGTACCGCCGAAGTATTTCTCGACAAACTCAGCCGGGATAACCACTCTCAACATCCCGGCAATAAAGACACCGACCAGTAACAGTGGGAGAATAGTGCGGACAAAGAACCACGTCTCACGCATCCAACTCATGAAGCTGTCCTTGTTCAAGGCTTTTCTAGCAATGAAAATCAGTGCCAGAAAGAGGACTGCTAGGCCGGGTAACTTCACCGGTAGCTTTAGTACGGGTGAAGCTCCCCACAGTAAGATGGCAAGGAGGATAGCAAAGAAGCCCCAGAGCCATCCCGATGTCTTCACGCTGACAATAGCGGCGAAGGCTTCTGTAGAGGCTCCGTTAGCGGCGGTTTCTGCTGCCTTGTCTGGGAAAAGGGCAGACATGGAGACGCCGATGATGATAGCAAAGATTATCGACAGGATGATGCGGGCAAGAGCAACGTTCCAGCCGATTAAACTTGAGGTATATATGATTGCCAGAATATTGGTCGCTGGTGCTGTGTAAAGAAAAACCACCGCTGGCCCCAGGCCGGCACCACTCCTCCGTATTCCGGCAAATAGTGGCAATATGGTGCAAGAGCAAACGGCAAGGCATAAACCACCTGCAACCGCCATCGGATAGGCAATATGTTTGGACGAGTGAGGACCGAGATAGCGGAGGATTTTCTCTTTCGGGAAAAGCGCATAAAGCGCCCCGGCTAGAAAGAAGGCGGGTATTACAAAGGGCAAATGAGCCAATAAATAGTCCTGAATAGTAGCCACACCGCCCTTAAGAAGTTCAATTATAATAGACATATTCCATAACTCTTTCCCTAGATGCACATAAAAGCATTTAAAAACCCCAAAAAATCTATTTCATCAGATTGCGGGCACAACTGGGTCCGATGCGCTCGGCTTTCTTCAAACGCTCCCTATCCTTGTTCGCTACTATGTTGCTCTCCAGTGTTTTCCTTACTGCCTCTACTAGATAAGAATAACAGTCCCTCATCCCCTCGTTATCTAGTGAGTAAAGCGACCATAGCCCGTCTTTTCTGAGTTTGAGGAAGCCGGCGTCGTATAACACTTTCAGGTTTCGGGAAGCCCTGGTCTGTGAGATGCCCAGTGCCTGCATTACCTCACAGACACAACATTCCCTTTCTAAGAGCAGGTTGAGAATTCTGAGTCTGGTATCGTCAGATAGAGCTTTTGTAGCCTTTACTAGCTCACGCATTTATAAACTCCTATATGCGCATATTCGCTTATAGATTAGCAAGTCTTGCTAGTATTGTCAAATGGAGTGGTGGAGGGTTCTGTCGGATTATGGTTGAATAAACTGTCATTGCGAGGAGCGTAGCGACGAAGCAATCTCAAATGATTGATACAGTCAGGAACAACATTGCTTCGCCTGCGGCTCGCAATGACACCATCACCTAAAAACGAATGATATGTAGTGGAGCGAAAACTATCAGCCTGCCAGATGCAATTAGGAAATACCTTCAAGGCTGTAGCTTCTGCGGGCTATCTTAGGACTTAGTGAAGACGATATGGCGTTGCCACCGGGGCGAGGTTTGAGGAAAGTCAGACCGGAAATGAGCACCGCGGCTTTCTTCTCTTAAGAGGGCGG
>JAZDPB010000157.1:0-9997 GCA_043797985.1 Chloroflexota bacterium | reverse complement strand
AAGCTTTGAGGTGTCGCCGGTCACCACCGTGGAGTTATGGAAGAAAGCAAACCAGAATATTACCGAGCGAGGTCGGGGTCGGGGAAAACAGGGGAAGACCATCAGGGCATTATTCCGTACTCGAATGTATTGTCCCCAATGTGGGAAGCCCATGTCAGTCCTGCGAGGCAAGCGGGGCGACGTCTTTTATTACTGCCGTGCCCATTACTGTCCTTGGATAAAGGACCCCTGCCGGTACAACCGCTTCGTGCCGGGCACCTGGGACGACCAAATCTGGGATGAACTTGATGTCATGCTGAAGGACGACGCCTGGATAGAGCAACAACTGGCAGTTGACTTACATCAGGACGATGGACTGGACAAGCGAATCAGGCTTCACCAGCTCAAGGTTAGACAGGCTGAAGACAAGATTCGGAAAGTCGAGGAAGGCTTTGACGGTGGCCTTTATTCTTTGGAAGAGGCGAGGAAAAAGAAGCTTAACTATCAGAGCGCCATCAAGAAGGAAAGACAGGAGATTTCACACCTGCAGGCACAAATAGAAACGCAGGGCTTCAGCCGGGGCGATGCCGAGGTATTAAGGCAGGAGCTAAGGCTACTGCGGGAGCGGAATCTGAAGGATGCCACCTTCGAGGAAAGGGTTGACCTGGTAGCCATGCTCGGAATCAAGATATATCCGTCCGAGGATTTGAAGTCCAGGCGCATCGTTTGTAGATTGAATCTAAAGAAAGTAGTCGGAGAGAGGCAGCAAAACGACTTTGCAAAAGTGATGTTTGGTGGAGATAGGGGGATTCGAACCCCCCACCTCTGCGATGCGAACGCAGCGCTCTCCCAACTGAGCTATATCCCCATACCAAAATGAAATTATAACATACCAAAGCCCATTTATTAAGTGGATAGCTGGAAGGGGTAAAGTAGGTCTGTCTTGACAAAAACTCGCTGGCTCGGTTATACTCTTACTATCTGGGAAAGTTGAATAAAAGCAAAGGCTGGGAACGAGACTAGTAAGCCCCCAGCGAGGTTCAGAGAGCCGGGTAAGGTGTGAGCCGGTACTGGCGCAGAGGTTGAATGGACTCGGGAGCTGCAAACCGAAAGTCCCGATGGAATCGGGACAAGTAGGCTTTGACGGAAAGAGCACCGTTAGTAAAGCTCAGGGTATCGTTCTTCTGAGGAAGGACTGTACCTAAATGAGATGGTTGCTTTTTCAAAGTTGAGCCCTGGTCTTGGGGAGCGAGTTCTTAGGAACTGAGCTTCAATTCGATAAAGGGCTTAAAGTTTAGAAAGCAATCAAGTAGGGTGGCATCGCGAAGGATAACCTCTCGCCCCTACGGGCGAGAGGTTTTTTATTTGCCATATTTGGGGGGAGCTATATGTATTATCCAACATTAGAAGAGGTTAAAAAACGCAGGCAGGATGGTAATCTGATACCTATTTATCGTGAGATTGTTGCTGACCTTGAGACGCCGGTGTCTGCCTTCCTGAAGATTAATCGTGGTGGCTATTCTTTCCTTCTGGAAAGTGTCGAGGGTGGTGAACGACTGGCACGCTACAGCTTTATAGGCACTGAGCCATATCGAGTGTTGGCTATTAGTGGAGAAGATAAGACTGACCCGCTCCCTCTCGTTGCTGCGGAATTAAAGAAGTATAAGATAGTTCCGATAAGCGACTTGCCTACATTTTGCGGCGGTGCTGTGGGCTATCTCAGTTACGAAACAGTGACTCGCTTTGAGGATTTGCCATCCCCAGACGGCGACCCTTTAGGCTTACCTGAGTCGCTATTTATGTTTGTGGATACTATGCTTATCTTCGACCATGTCACTCACAAGATTAAGGTCTTGAGTTATGCTTATCTCGACGGGAATATAGAGACAGCCTATCAAAAAGCCGTAGATAAGATTGATAATCTGGTGGACAGACTGAACCAACCACTCAAGCCGAGCCATCACCTGAATGCTGCTACTCCTTCAAAGAGAGGCAGTAAGCTTTCCTCCAACTTCTCAAAGGAGGAATTCGAAGCCGGTGTGCGCAAGATAAAGCAGTACATCACTGCCGGAGAAGCAATCCAGGTTGTGCCATCACAGCGGCTATCCCAGCCTACCAATGCTGCGCCCTTTGAAATCTATCGAGCACTGCGTACCATCAATCCCTCTCCATATATGTTCTTTCTGGACTTTGCCGATTTTTATATTATCGGAGCTTCCCCTGAAATTCTAGTAAGGGTAGAGAACGGCACGGTGGTGACCCGTCCTCTGGCTGGAACCAGGCCACGGGGGAAAAACCCCGCTGAGGATGCCCTGCTGGAGAAGGAACTACGCAGCGATGAGAAGGAGCGCGCTGAACACATTATGCTGGTGGACTTGGGACGCAACGACATTGGGCGCGTGAGCGAGCCAGGCACGGTCGAAGTCAGCGAGCTAATGGACGTCGAGCGCTACTCACATGTTATGCATCTGGTTACCAATGTGCAGGGGAAGCTGAGGCGTGACATGAACGTCTTTGATGCCTTGCGAGCTTGCTTCCCGGCAGGCACTGTTTCTGGAGCGCCGAAAATCCGGGCTATGGAAATAATCGCCGAGGTTGAGCCGGAGAAAAGAGGACCGTATGCCGGCGCCGTCGGTTACTTTTCCTTTTCCGGTAACATGGACATGGCGATAGCGATAAGGACGATGGTTGTGAAAAATGGCATCGCCTATACCCAGGCGGGGGGTGGGATTGTTTATGATAGCGTGCCTGAGCGTGAGTATGAGGAAACAATGAACAAGGCACGGGCGTTACTTAACGCTATCAGCCAGGCGGAGAGTTCAGATTCTATACTAGGGAAAGTCGAAGAGAGGCGAAGTCTCTCTTAAAAATCCTATCTCTCTTTTTCAAGGGGAGGGGGATAAGATTGACAAATAGTGGGGGCGAAGAACTATGCTGCTGCTAATCGATAACTACGATAGTTTTACCTACAACCTCTTCCAGTACCTGAGTGAACTGGGCGAAAAGGTAGTGGTGGTGCGTAACGACAAGACTACCATGGCTGAGATTGAGAAGATGCAGCCCCAGCGTATCGTCGTTTCGCCCGGCCCATCGACGCCGCAGCACGCTGGTATCTCCAACGAGGTCATCAAGCATTTCGGGTCTAGGTTACCGCTCCTGGGTGTCTGCCTGGGGCACCAGTGCATTGGTTATAGCTATGGTGCTATCGTCGGGCAGGCAAAGCAGATAATGCATGGTAAGTCGTCTTTGATATATCATAATAGCCAGGGAGTGCTGGCAGGACTACCCAGTCCCTTCTCTGCCATTCGCTACCACTCCCTGGTCGTTAAGCGCGAGGGGTTGCCGGACTGCCTGGAAATAACTGCCTGGACGGATGATGGTGAAATTATGGGTGTACGGCACCGCCAGTATCTGGTAGAGGGCGTCCAGTTTCACCCCGAATCCTTTATGACTGAATCAGGGAAGGATTTATTAAAGAATTTTCTGAAATTGGATTATACTAAAGCTGTGGTTTAGAACTGTGCATCAAGGCTATCTGACAACTGTCATTCCGTGCTTGACACGGAACCCAGGCGGGGCAGTAGCGCTAGATTCCCGCTTTCGCGGGAATGACAACTTTGATAAAGCCCCTTATAGTAAGAATAAGGGAGGATTTCAAAATCCCTCTCAATCTCCCTTTACCAAAGGGAGAAGACCAGCCTTAGAGATGTGAAGGAGAAGGAGATTAAGGGAGTGAGGCTAATGACAATAACTGATTGGATTCAAGCGATTTCAATGCTGATTCTAGTTACCGTAACTGGTATCTATGCTTGGCGTACCCATGTTATAAGTAAAGCTACCGAGAAACAAGCAGACGCCAGCGTGAAAATGGCTGAAGAGATGAGGGAACAGCGTTTGAGTGAAGCACGACCGTATATACTGCTTAGATTGGTAGACGAGTTTGTTCAATTGGGTGGAGATAAGCTTAATGTAACAATAGAGAATGTAGGTAAGGGGCCCGCAAAAAACTTAAATGTGGCTTTTTGGAATTTAGACTACGATCCTATAGTTACTACGAAAGGTTATTTAGGGCCAAATGAGGATTGGGAAGTTGAGGTCAGTAGGTCTTTTGGCGAACCCCATAGAGGAAATCTGTGGCTACCAGAGTTGAAGGAGCTAGTTGGAAGATATTCCGATAGAACTATTGCCGTTAAGTACGAAGATATTCACAACCGTGCTTGGGCTAGCTACCTTTGCCTTGAAGAAACTGATGCTCCCGGGTTCTTCATGGAGGAAAATCAGAACATAATAGGGGTAAAGTAAAAATGATTAGAGAAGCTATTCAAGTCTTAGTATCTGGAAATTCGCTGACTATGGAGGATGCAGCCTCGGTGATGGAGGAGATCATGCAGGGAGAGGTTACGCCGGCTCAGTTCGGTGCCTTTGTTACTGCGCTGAGGCTTAAGGGAGAGACGGTTGATGAAATCGCTGGCTTAGCCAAGGTAATGAGGGCTAAAGCCATTCCGGTGATAACCAATGAGCCGGTGATTGATATTGTCGGCACCGGAGGCGATGGCCTGAATACCTTCAATATTTCTACCGCCACCGCCTTTGTTGTCGCTGGTGCCGGACTCAAGGTAGCCAAGCACGGCAACCGCGCTGCCAGCAGTCAGTGTGGTAGCGCTGACGTGCTGGAAGCTCTGGGTGTCAAGCTCGCGCTAACCGCCGAACAAGTTCAGAAATGTCTGGAGGAGGTGGGGATAGGCTTCATGTTTGCTCCGGCGTTTCACCCGGCGATGAAATATGCCGCCGCTCCACGGCGCGAGATTGGAATCCGTACCGTATTCAATATTCTCGGTCCGCTTACCAACCCGGCGGGTGCGCAGACTTATCTTCTGGGTGTTGCCGATGAATCGCTGGTAGAGAAGCTAGCTCGGGTGCTACAAAGCCTGGGTTGTCATCATGCTTTGGTAGTGCACGGCGGAGACGGATTGGACGAAATCACGCTCACCAGGGAATCAGAGGTCTGTGAACTGGAAGACGGCAAAACCTATAATTATTTCGTTAGCCCTGAGGACTTCGATTTATCTAGAGTGAGCCTGGATAGCTTGAAGGGTGGTACGGCAGAGGAGAATGCTATCCTGCTGCGCGAAATACTGGCCGGTGCACCGGGTCCTCAGCGAGATGTGGTGTTAATGAATGCTGCCGCAGCTCTGGTAGCTGGCGACAGGACATCGTCACTTCAGGAAGGGTTTGATTTAGCCGGTGAGATTCTGGATAGCGGTCGTGCATTGGCGAAATTAGACCAGCTAATCAAGTTTACTCAAAGCCTAACATAAAGGAGATTACCAACCTATGAGGCTGTTTGAAGAGTCCCCATTGTCATTGCGAGGGCGAAGCCCGTGGCAATCTCAGAGATTGCTTCGCCTCCGCCTGAGGCGGATGGTCTCGCAATGACAGTTTCTGGACAGCCTCACTAAAGGGGATTTAAAATCCCTCTTTCAAACTCTTCCCCCTCTCCTTCTAGGAGAAGGGAATTGATGGAAGACTATGAGGTTTTAGTATATCAACTCATGACTGTTGAGAACATACTTAGTATAACTTCACAGGCAATGAAATTGCAAAGGCCTATCTTTGGGAGGTGATATAAAGCTTCGGGATACGATAAGATGGGCGTATGGAATGGGTAGAAGGTCTCCAAATCAGTATTTTTATCAGTTCTTTAGGGATTCGTCACACAATCCAAGCGATTGTGTGACCAGCAACCCGATTGAGGTAAACGTTACTATCTAACGCCCCCTCGTGTTTCGATTCCCTTTCGAGGATTACATCCTTCAGGACTAACAATATTAGCTATAGAGGTCCTTAAGTAGACGCAAATTTCATCTGTTGGGGGCCATACCATTCAATACTCTGCAAAACAACGCTGTCTTAAGATCACACAAGCAAAAGGAAGTGCCCCCACAGGCACTTCCTTGCTGATTCAATTACGGTGGTTACTAAATGTTACCCTCAACCACCATCAGGGTTGCTGAGGTCATTTGCTATCTACCAAGGAATGCAATAATCTCCTCTGCTGCGTTGATGAGTTGCTGTGCGTCATCAACGTCGATTTTCTTGCCTGATAGTGCTTTCACTTGATTGATGAAAGCGTTTAGTTTGTTTACCGCTGCATTTTCCTGGCCATTTTCTAAGGAGGCCATTGCGCTCTCAAGTTTTGAGGCCAAGCTGTTTTCCTCCCCGCTTGGCAGGTTAAGGCCTTGCACTTCTGAAATTATGCTCTGTGTAGCTTGTGCAGGCGTTTGAAAGATGGCACCAATAGTTGTATGTAGTCAGCTAAAGTGGGACAGTCCAGGTCTTTGAAATAGTGGACACTTAAAGGCCTCGCCCCTGCTCCCTGGCGGTTCTATTATAATCCCTCCTGACTTGTAATGTCTTGTCTTTAACCTCCTTCCTTCTCTGTATTATTTCGAGATGTCTTCCTACGTAGACATCATAGGGTGTGACATTGCCCAGCCCTTCGTGGTAACGCCGGTAGTTATAGTATTCAATGAAGGTCTTGATGGCTTCCTTCAGCTCACTCGGCATATCGTAAGGCACCTGATTGATTTCCCCTTTGAGGCTGCGATGGTACCTCTCAATCTTGCCGTTGGTCTGAGGGTGGAAGGGCGAGGCAGTGATGTGTCGTATCCCCACGAGTCTCAGGTACTCGTTGAATTGCTGGGAGATGTAACCTGATCCGTTATCCGATAGCAGCACCGTGCGGTCTTCTACCGGCACGTCTGTCATGCCGGTGAAATCTACCGCCTGCTGCACCACGTCTTCCAGAGATCCCCCGGTCATATCTGTCTTGAGGTCCCAGCCCAGGATAAAGCGGCTGAAGTCATCCATTACCGTCTCCAGGTAATACCAGCCCCAATCGAATACCCTCAGATGACAGCAATCACTTGCCCAGAGCTCATTGGTACGTTTCGTCTTGCGGTGGTACTCTTTCCCAGCCTTAAAGCCGATGATTTCCGCCGGCTTGATCAAACCCTCTCTTTTCAGAATACGGTAGACTGTACTCTCGGAAATATAGGTCTTCCCGGAATCGGTTATTTTGAGGGCCAATTGCCGACAAGACAGCCCCGGTGAAGCCCGCGCCTCAGCCAGTACCCTGGTTTCTTCTTCGGGGCTTACCTTATTCCAGGGTAGCGACGAGCCACCCTTCCGGTCCTCAAGCTCACCTTCTGCCTGTCTCTTTAACCAGCGGTAATAAGTGCTCCGCGGTAACCTTAGCTGGGCCAGAGCTCTGCGGCAGGGTAACTCAGACCCCATTATCAAAGCGATAATCTCAGCCTTTCCTTGAGCGCTCATACGGACATACCTCGCCTTTATTCCAGACCCGGTATGGCCGTTTTTTTGAGCACATGGACCTGCAGAGATAACTCGGCCACCAGTTGCTTCAAGCGGGTATTCTCACGCTTGATGTCCTGCACTTCACTCTTGGTGGCATCGCGGACAGTATCCCGGGTAAGTCGGTCCTTGCCGGCCTCCATGAAATCCTTCAGCCAGGCATAGTAAGTGCTGGGCTGGATGCCTTCCCGGTGGCACAGGTCTCGAATGGGCGTATCCCGACGAAAGCCTTCCAGGACAATACGAATCTTCTCTTCAGCCGTGAACTTACGGCGGGTGAGGCGCTTGATATTCTTGATGAACTGCCTGGTCTCTTCAGTTCTGGCTTCAGCCTGCCAGGACTGGTCCGTAATCTGTTGTACCATGGCTTGCTCCTCCCTTTGAATGATAATTTACTGCTTTACTAGTACTGGAGCAAGCCCTTAAGTGTCCTCTAACCTATTAGCCTGAAAGTGTCTCATTTTCACTGACGACTTACAATTATGATAATTATATAAAATATTGTAAACTATATCTTTGATATATCACCGAAGGCAAAGCGCGCCCTTGACAAAATCATCATATTAATATATTGGAATATATGGAATAATAAAAAGGAGGTATATTATGGGTAAACTTGATGGGAAAGTAGCCATCATCACCGGGGCCAGCCGTGGTATCGGGAAGGCAACTGCCGAGCTCTTTGCTTCTGAAGGAGCCAAAGTTGTCTGTGCCGCCCGCACCGTGGAGGAGGGTGAGAGCAAACTGGAGGGTTCGCTCACAACCACGATCGCCGAAATCAAGACCAAGGGGGGCGAAGCCATAGCTGTCCCGGCCAACCTGATTGAGGAAGAAGCCTGTGAGAAGATTGTTGAGGAAGCTAAAAAGGCCTTCGGACATATTGACATACTGGTCAATAATGCCATCCTGACCTACTATGAGCTATTCAAGGATGTTACTGCCAGGCGTTGGACCAATGCACTTATGGTGTCCGTGCATGCTCCAATATCAATGGCACAAAAGGTACTGCCGGATATGATCGAGCGGCGTAGCGGTGCTATTGTAAATATCTCGTCGGGTGCCGCTATCGGACCGGGACGCGGTCCGTATAAAACAACCCCAGCGCGCGGCAGCGCACTCTACGGAGGCTGCAAGGCATTTATCGAGCGCTTTACCCAGGGGCTGGCCGAGGAAGTATACCAGTATGGAATCACAGTGGCTTCCCTTGCCCCATCTCAGCTCGTCATGACACCTAGTTCGGTGTACTTTAATTTAGGTGTTGGCCGCGAGAATCAAATCGAGCCTGTCGACATGATGGCACGCGGAGCCCTCCTGCTGGTGAGTGAGCCGTTGGATAAGGTTACCGGCCGCGCTACCTACAGCCAAGCAATCTTGAAAGAATTCGGCTGGATAAAAGAGGGCCACGGCACCGGTGTCGACACTCCGGGTAGTGGATACAGTCGGCAATAGTGCCAGACGAATAACATCAAGGAGACAAATATGGATGTTATGGAAGCAATCAAAAAGAGGCGAAGTATCCGTGCATTCAAATCTACGCCAGTAGACCAGAAGATTCTTAATACCATTCTTGAGGCAGGCCGTCTCGCTCCTTCATGGGCTAATACCCAGACGTGGCGTTTTGTTGTCATTCAGGACAGTAACGTCAAAACTCAGCTTGCTGACAATGCAAACGCACCGGGGAGCCGTAATAACAGCGTCCTAAAGCAAGCTCCTGTTGTTATTGCTGCCTGTGCCGAGCTGAACCGGGCTGGATGTCGAGAAGGCAAGCCGACAACGGACAAAGAAGGATACTGGTTTATGTTTGACGCTGCACTTGCCCTGGAGAATATGGTGCTTGAAGCGCAGGAACTGGGGATTGGAACTCTTTACATCGGTGCATTCGATGCCAAGAAAGCTGGAAATTTTCTAGGTGTCCCGGAAGGGTATTCTTGCGTTGCTCTCCTGCCGCTTGGCTATCCCGATGAGCAGCCTGAAGCAAGACAAAGAAAAGAACTTTCCGAAATTGTCTTCAAGAACAAGTTCGGCGTGAGATAAGAAGGAGCAGCCATTAGGGTCAAGCCTCTTGTCCTTAGGATGGTATGCTTCTTTGCATCCAGACTATTCGAGGAGGACTAACATGCATGTAGTTGCGTTAAAACAGGTTAAAAAGATAATACCGGATATGGAAGGCGCCGAAAGGGTCTACAAGCAGATTCCGATATCTAAAGAAGATGGAACGCCGACCTTTTCATTCCGTGTGTTTACTATCGAACCTGAAGGCCATACACCTCTTCACAACCACCCGTTCGAACACCTGAATTACGTTATCGAAGGTAACGGAGTAGTAATTGGCGAAGGTCGGGAGCACGAGGTAAAGAAAGGTGACTTCGTTCTAATCCTGCCGGGTGAGACACACCAATACAAAAACACAGCAGCAAACCGCCCACTGGTCATAATCTGTGCGGTTCCCAAGGAATACGAGTAATTCGAGACCGGACTATGACACTTTTTGGGAAAAAGAAAAGCCACCCGAGTTTTCGGGTGGCTTTATCTTGCTTTGAGCTAGCTATGAATCAGATTATTTTGGTGAGCCGTGCAGGTCTCGAACCTGCGACCACCTGATTAAAAGTCAGGTGCTCTACCAGCTGAGCTAACGGCCCATTTA
>JAZDPB010000152.1:0-2740 GCA_043797985.1 Chloroflexota bacterium | reverse complement strand
CCACAATTACGTATGTTTACGGAGTCATAATTAAGTAGCTTAACGAATAGACTGTCACCATAGAAGCTTGTAACATTTACTTCGTAGATTTCAAGTGGTAAATGGATAACATCCTTCTTTAAGCCATTTCTAATTTTAATCTAATCTTTATCTGATAGAGTGGGGTATTTAGAAGGAAAGGAAGGAGAATTTCAATGCCGAGAGTAGAAGATGTAATGGACAAGCAGGTCATTTCCGTATTTCCCTCTATACCCCGTCATTAGCGTAGCTCAACAAATACTCACATCAGGAAAGTATAAAGGCTCAGATACTCGCTGGAGTATAGCGAAAGGGGTGGAATGAAAAACGGGTGGGTTGATCACAATAATATTACTGCAGATAATACAGTATTTGTACTGTTATCCTTTGAGGGACCCGACTGGTATTCACTAGCCGGAGGACTCGGAGTAAGAGTTACCAATCTTGCCAATACACTGGCTCAGAAGGGATTTGCCACCCATCTGTTCTTTATCGGCAGTCCGGAGGGCAAAGGTGACGAAACAGCTAACGGCGGGAAGCTCCGGCTGCACCGCTGGTGTCAATGGATTAGCCGCTATTATCCGCACGGGGTATACCAGGGAGAGAATGAGAAACTTTACGATTTCAATGAATCAGCCCCGAGGTATGTAGCCGAACATATAGTGAAACCGGCGGTATCGCAGGGCAAACTGGTAGTAGTCCTGGGAGAAGAATGGCATACCGCAGAGGCTATGTGCCGTCTCAGCGACCTCCTTCACCGCGAGGGCTTGAGACAAAAGGTAGTCATGTTCTGGAACGCCAATAATACCTTTTCTTTTCATCGAATAGATTGGAAACGCCTGTCTTTTACCACAACCATCACCACCATCAGCCGGTATATGAAGCATGTAATGTGGGGAATAGGAGTAAATCCGCTGGTTATTCCCAACGGGATTCCCAAGACGGCGCTTAATGAAGTAGATAGTTTCGCGTCAGCCGGCTTTAGAAGAAGCCTGCATGCCGATTTAGTACTGGCTAAAGTGGCACGATGGGACCCTGATAAACGCTGGCTCATGGCAATAGGAGCCATAGCGAGGCTTAAAGCCAGGGGTATAAGGACGGTACTTCTGGCTCGGGGCGGCATTGAAGCTCACGGCGAAGAAGTAATGCAAAAAGCGCGCTCCTCAAATCTGGTTATAAAAGACGTAACCAGCAGAGGAAACAGCTTGATGGACTATCTTGAAGCTCTGGGGGACAATGGCGGTGCGGATATCTTGAATATCAAGTTCCATTGCCCGCCGGAGTTCCTCCGGTTAGTCTACCATGCTTCAGACGCAGTGCTGGCTAATAGCGGTCATGAACCCTTTGGACTGGTTGGACTGGAGACCATGGCAGCCGGAGGTATTGCCTTCACAGGCTGCACCGGAGAAGACTACGCCAGTCATCTTCACAACGCAGTGGTATTGGAAACCTCCGACCCGCAGGAAATAGAATCGTATGTATTATATCTGAATGAGCATCCTGAGGAGCAGGAAAAGATTCGCAAGGCAGGAAGACGCACCGCCAGACAATATGTCTGGGATGAAGTCCTTAGAATCCTGATAGACAAGCTGGAATATCAGGCAAGAGTACAGAAACTGCTGGCGGCGACAAACAATAATACCAACAAGTGTCATGAAACAGAACCGGAAGACGCAGTTGAGGTGATAGAGAGCACGCTGGTAGCCAGGAAATTCGTTAGACGCAGGGGTACAGCAACCAGTACCTCCGGAACTTCACGCCTGGCACATTGTTGAGAAGAACAGAAATAACAGGGGGGTGGAATATAATGGCAACAATGCTAACCAAGGAGTCACAGAAAATCTTAGCTAATGTCCCGGAAGAGTATGTGTTCAGGGTTCATGACGATGGCATTTTGAGAAACCTAAAAGAACTCGCAGAAGCCCTGAATACCATGTCGGATGAAATCTTTTCTTACCACTCCAATTCCGAGAAGAAGGATTTCAGCAACTGGGTAAGGGACATCATAGGGGATAAAAGGCTGGCTAAGGAGCTCGATGGAGCGGCAACCCGGTATCAGGCGGCAAGAGCAGTCCAGAAGAGAATAGCTGTTTTGAGCAAGTGATAGTTCAACAGGGCTAGGCGAGATACCGGTCTGTGAGTAAGCAGAACTGTCTGAAATCCGTAAAGCAATTATTAAGGCTCTGAGCAAATGAAGCAAAAACTGGGCACCATAATAGGGGACACCATGAAAGACAGAGCTTATATATTACTGGACATACTTAACGGAAAGGCGGAGCAGGTTGCCCAATCACTGAAGCGCAACAAAGGGGTGGTTTCAGTGGATGTGCTCGATGGTCCTCCGGACATCATCATGGTACTGGAAGCTTCAGGACGCCAGAAACTGGCAGAACTCACCATACAGGCACTGGCATCAGTCGAGTCCGTGACCGAAAATATGAAACTCCTGCCTGCTCAAAAATAATAGCGACCCCGCGCAACACCAGTCAAAAACGCGAGCGTAAAGAACGCCTCTATAAATATGCATGAACATACCATTGTCAAAAAAGCAAAAAGGGAACCAGGAACTAAGCAAGATTTCTCAGATATACTTTAATGAAATGTCAACCTGGTATCTATGATTTTTGTCACAAGCAGAGGGAAAAAGCACAAACTCAGTCACTTTAATATGGCTTGCGCAAAATAGAAGGGTTTGAGATTGCTTCGCCTTCCGCCTGCGGCG
>JAZDPB010000150.1:0-4893 GCA_043797985.1 Chloroflexota bacterium | reverse complement strand
CCAATATAAACTATCCCGTCAGCCAAAGCGGGTGACGAAGTGACCTTACCCCCGGTGCTGATGTTCCAAATCTCTTCACCAGTGATGGCATTGACAGCATATAGGTGATTGTCTTCACTGCCGACAAAAACGGTAGTGGCGGCCACTGCGGGTGAAGATGTTATTGTACCCCCGGTTACGAATTCCCAGAGCGTTTGCTGGCTCTTGAGGTCAAAGGCGAGCAATTTATTACTCGAGCCTACAAATAGGGTGCCATCTGCCACTGCTGGGGAGGAATCGGTTGTTTTACCTAGTTTAAGCGCCCATAGAAAGCCAGTCGGTGGTGGTGGTAATGGTGCTAAAAAGCGTATCCCTAATTGATTCCACCAGAATTTGATTTCATATTCAAGTGGCCAATTTCGGGCACTAGCATCAATGGCGTATAAGAAACCATTAGATTTGCTGAAATAAACGATATTATCGTTCACTGCTGGTGAGGTGAAAACCGGACTGCCTGACTCGATTCGAAGACGACACCTTCCGCTCGGAGCATGTAAAGCGTAGCAGAAGTTATCGTATGACCCGAAAAACACGACACCATTAAACACCATAGGTGACGATTTAACATAGCCGTTGGTTTGAAAATCCCAGAGTTTTGCCCCCGTTGTAGCATCTAAAGCATAGAGGTAGTAATTATCAGCGCCAAAGTAAACTATACCGTTAGCCACTGCCGGGGAAGACATAACAGTGGAGCTAGTCTTGAAATCCCATAGCTTTCTACCGTTATGGGCATCAAGTGCATATAATTTGCCGTCGTTCGAGCTGAAATAGACCGTACCATTGACAATTGACGGTGAAGACTCTACCCAACTGTCGGTCTGATATTCCCAGCGTTTAGTCCCATTAGTCGCATCCAGAGCGTAGAGCTTGCCGTCATCGGAGCCAACATAGACCATGCCTCCGACTACTGCTGGGGATGAGTGGACTGGACCACTCGTAGGGAAAATCCATTTTATTGTGCCCTGAGGCAAGACGCTGCTTAGACCAGTGGCGCCAGTGCGCCCAAGGTCGTGACGGAACATCGCCCATTCTCCAGAGGGGGAATTGGAGTTTAGCCCTGGAGTCGGCTTTGACACTGCGTCAGTGTAATAGTATAGGCCGGGGTATAAAGCGGAGGCTAAAATGATTAGGGAAATAAAGCTGACCTTTATTGCCTTGATTATCTTTCTGCGTTTCAAGCGGGTCAGTTCACGCTTTTGTATTTCGTCTAGTTCCTGAAGGGATACTGGCTGGAGTGAATGCGGTATTGTTGCCCAGCAATGTTCACAGAACTGCGTGCCTGGCCGATTGGCTTGCTGGCATACGGGGCATATTACCCAGAGCTTGGTTTTAGGCGCAGAATGCATCGTAATCCCCAATTGTCCAGTAAAGGTCTAGTCTCTACGACTGAGTTGCCCTGGACTCATGCCTGATTGCCTCTTGCCGGGCGATAGTATCTTTTCAGGGAGTCTTTGCGTTTCGCCTTTGGTGTTTAACTTGTTCTCCTTGGAATAGAGACGGGTACCCCTATTTTGCCTATTTCCTTTAGTGTAGTGGGGAACACCAAGAATAAGTCTTGGTGTAAGGGGGCTCTGTATGCTTATCTTTATACAGCTTTTTGTTTGTGGTTGTGCTTATCGAATATTCTTATAGAATCTGAAGCATAGCTCTACTGCCTTGTTTAGCTGCTTTTACTCTGACCAAGGTACGCATGGCTTCAGCTATTCGGCCTTGTTTGCCAATAACTCTCCCCTTATCTTCATCGGCGACCTGTAACTTGAGTACTATACCTTGCTCATCCTGTTCTTCGGTAACTACCACCTGATCGGGTAAGTTCACAATTGATTTGGCGATGTACTCTACTAGTTCTTTCATGTCTTCTCCTTGATTGTTTTGAACTTTTCCATGATGCCTACTTTGGTTAGTAGTCTGGCGGCGGTAGCAGTTGGCTGAGCTCCTTGCTTGAGCCAGTGCAGTGCTTTTTCTTCATCAATAACCACTGTTTCCGGGTCGGTTAATGGGTTATAGTGCCCGAGGATGCTAATAAATGCTCCATTACGAGGTGCCCTGGAATCGGCGGCTACTAGCCGATAACTCGGGGCATTTTTGGCTCCAATTCGTCGTAGTCTAATCTTGACCATTATCTTTACTCATCCTTTTAGGATTATTATGCTCTATAAGTAGACGGGCTGTCAATAGCAGCTAAAACCGAGAAAGAAAAAGCTCAAAGGTCAATTGCAATTTTGCCGTAGATGCCGTATTATGCGGCCGAGACGATAATGTATTACTTTGCTTATGGCTCTAATCTGAATCGAAAGCAAATGCTAGAGCGCTGTCCGGAAAGCAAGCCCAGGTTCACTGCTACCCTTAGTAATTATCAATTAGTGTTTGTCGGGTGGTCTCGTCAATGGCGCGGTGGAGTAGCCAGTATTAAAACTTTTCGGGGAGGGAAAGTCCTTGGGGCTGTTTATGAAGTTTCTGATAGAGATTTGAGACGACTCGATAGCTACGAAGGTTACCCCAGAGACGCTAACAGGTTGAAGGTTACGGTATTTGATGAAGATGGAGAGCCTATCCAGGCAATAACTTATATCAAGACCGGTCAGTTGGAAGAAACGATGCCCTCTCCGGAATATTTGTCCGTCATTCAGCAAGGCTATAGAGACTGGGGAATCGTATGATTCTAGCCTGGGGCAGGCAGGTAGCCTTAATTCTAATTCTGCTTAGTGCAACTTTATCTATGACAGTAGCTTGTAGCCCAAAAGCAACCATACCAGCTATAGAGAGCGAGATCGCATTATCGCTATCCAGTACTGCCTTTAATGAAGGTGACCGGGTTCCGAGCAAGTATACCTGTGATGGACAGGATGTATCGCCACCGCTTGCCTGGAGCCAACCGCCGCCCCAGACTCAAGGGTTCGCTTTAATAGTAGATGACCTGGATGCTCCATTTAGAGTGTTTACACACTGGGTCCTGTTCAACCTCCCCGCCGATATTCACCAGCTCCCGGCAGGTGTCCCGGCTCAGCATGAGCTTGAGAACGGGGCTTTACAGGGGAAGAATGACTTTGGCAAAACGGGCTATAATGGCCCTTGCCCACCGCGCGGCTCAGTACACCGATACTACTTTACAATTTATGCGCTGGATACGGCGTTGGATTTAGGGGCAGATACGTCTAAGAAGCAGGTTCTCGATGCTATGAAGGGGCACATTCTTGCTCAGGGGCAGCTCGTGGGCACTTATAAACGTTAGCTGGTATCTGTTTTGAGTTTGCTTTTTCATTCTGATAGTGGTAGACTAAAACTGTTTTTTCAGGAGGGAGAGATTCTTAGTGATGTCAGATAATGGCAGAATGCCGCTACGGGTACTACACACGGCAGATCTGCATTTAGAAATATTTGGTGATAGTGCGTGTCGCGGCTTAGAAGCGGTGGTCAATGTAGCTATCACGGCCAAGGTGGATTTGGTTATAATTGCGGGGGACCTCTTCGACCATAACAGAGTCCGTGACAACGTGGTCAGCTTTGCAATAGAACAGTTGCAGCGTTTGTCGGTGGATGTGGTTATCCTGCCCGGGAATCACGATTGCTTAGCTGCTGATTCCGTTTTTGGGAGGATGGGGCTTTGGCAGACCTGTACTAATGTCCGATTTCTCAGGTCGCCAGAGGGAGAAACTCTGGACTTGCCAGACCTGGGGGTATCACTATGGGGAAAGCCTATTGACACCTATGATGGCGATATCCACCCCTTAGACGGCATACCACGACCAGTGCCAAATGGGCATTGGCATGTTGCTATCGCCCATGGCTACTATGTCACTGAGCCTCCCGTCTTTCCCAGCTTTCATATCACTGAGGAGGAAATTGCCACCTCGGGTTGGGACTATATCGCTCTCGGTCACTACCCAGGTTTTAGGTGCGTCTGCAACGAACCGGTGAAAGCCTACTACTGCGATTCGCCGGTATCCGGTACGGTCAATATTATTGATTTTTCCGAGGAGGCGGGTGTACAGGTTACCCGCTATGCTTTTCCAAAATAGTCTTGATAAAATTATAACTAATCTAAAACTTGCGGTCGAAGAGCGTGAAAGTAGATTTCGCTAAATTAGATAGGGCTTTTAGTCCTAAGTGCGTGGTTGTGGTGGGGGATAAACGAGAAACTGATTTCCGGTGGCTCCGCTCTCAAAGTACCTTAAAGGGAAAGCTTTATTCTGTCCAAATATCTCCGGAGGAAGTGGAGGGCATCAAGGCTTTAGGGGTAGAAAACTACACCAGCCTTTTGGATGTCCCGGGACCTATAGACCTGGTGGTTGTAGCAGTGCCCCGTGCCATCGCCCCCAGCATTTTAGAGGATTGCATTCGTAAAGATGTCGCGGCAGCTTATTTCTTTACCTCTGGTTTTTCTGAGACGGATACTGAAGAAGGGATTAAGCTAGAGCGCTTGCTTGCCAGAAGGGCAGAAGAGGCTAATTTCCACCTCATTGGTCCCAATTGCATGGGTCTTTTCAATCCAAGGATTGGGCTTAGGCAAGGACCAGAGCAATATAGTGGCTTTGATGGGTCGGTGGGCTTTATTTCACAAAGCGGCACTCATGCTATAGGCTTCGCTAACGAAGCACATCTTCAGGGGATGGATATCAGCAAGTCAGTGAGCTTTGGCAATGGGATAGTGCTTGATTCTGCTGATTATCTGGAGTATCTCAGTCATGACAAAGAGACCAGGATTATTGGTATGTATCTGGAGGGGGTAAAGGATGGGAGGCGCTTCCTCAAGGTATTAAGGGAGGTATCGGCCAAGAAACCGGTCGTGATATGGAAAGGTGGGCGGACCGAAGAGGGAGGGCGGGCAATAGCCTCGCACACCGGGTCGCTGGC
>JAZDPB010000097.1:0-12050 GCA_043797985.1 Chloroflexota bacterium | reverse complement strand
AGCGGCGGTAATGTTGGTGCCGATAGCCAGAATGCAGGCAGCATCGCCAATATCATTGATAGAGTTGGTCATCGCCCCGCTACCGAACGCTGCGGCCAGACCGGCCACGGTGGGGGCATGTCAAAGACGCGCACAGTGGTCAATATTATTGGTGCCCAGCACGGCACGAGTGAATTTCTGGGCAACGTAGTTATCCTCATTAGTGCACTTGGCTGAAGAGATTACGGCTACCTCGTCTTTTTGGTAACCGGCCAGCTTGTTGGCAACTATGTCCAGTGCCGCATCCCATGTTATCTCGATAAACTCTCCATTCCGCTTTACTAATGGGGCGGTTAGGCGCTCCGGGTGATGGACAAATTCAGCAATACCGAAACGGCCTTTAACACAGGCCTGGCCGCGATTTACCTCATTTTCTTGCTGCGGGATAACCTCGATTATCTTGTCATCTTTAAGCTGCAGCACTAACTGACAGCCGACTCCGCAGTAAGGGCAAGTAGTAAGTACCTGGCGTTCCGCTGCCGGCTGCCATTTTATGCTTCGCTCCATCAGTGCTCCGGTAGGGCAGGCATCAACGCAAGCTCCGCAGAATTGGCACCCCGAATCTTGTAGCGGTCTATCGAAGGCAGTGCCAACCAGGGCTTGGCTGCCGCGGAAGGTAAAGGCTATTGCTGCCGCTCCTCTAACCTCCTGGCAGACCCTGACGCATCGTCCGCATAATATGCACAGATTGTAGTCCCGGTCAAAGAAAGGGTCTTCGGTATGTACCGGTAGCTCTTTGAATGTATAAGGTAAAGTGCTCTCGGTAACTCCCACATAATCGGCTACCTGCTGCAACTCGCAGCGTTGATTGTTAGGGCAGGTCACGCAACGCACACTTACGGTGGGGCTGCGCAAGCAAATATCGGAAGGTCCGCAGCGTTCACGACGCCAGCAATCGAGGCAATAATGTGGATGCTCGCTCAGGATGAGTTCCAGGACACCCCGTCGGGACTCCTGAAGTTGTGGTGTGTTTGTCTTTACCACCATACCATCGGTAGCGGGAGTAGTGCATGCCGTGGGTAAGCCGCGCATCTTCTCAATCTCTACTACGCATAGACGACATCCTCCATAGGGAGTTAGAGAAGGGTGGTAACATAATGTCGGGATATATACGCCAGCCTTTTTAGCGGCTTCTAATACTGTCATCCCCGGGGTGGCTTCTACCAGCTTGTCATCGATGGTTAATTTAATCATAAATCCATCGCCTTGAAATTAACTTGTAGCGGTGGTTTTTACCTTATTGTCTTTGGTTACCGGGACAGGCACACTGGGCACCTCAATCTTCTCTCCGGAGACCTTCACCACGGCACTGAACCGCTCGGGGCAAACGCTGAGGCAGGTACCGCATTTGCTGCACTTGTCCTGGTCGATAACGTGTACCATTCGTTTTCCACCGCTTATCGCTTCTACAGGGCATTCCCTGAGGCATATACCGCACCCTTCACACTTGTCAGGAAGGATATAATAAGAAATCAGATTGCGGCAGACTAACGCTGGACATCGCTTCTCATAAATATGTGCCTCGTATTCATCCCGGAAATAACGAAGGGTAGTCAATACCGGATTTGGCGCGGTACCGCCCAGGGCGCATAAGGAGGCAGCCTTAATTATTCCCGCCAATTGCTCAAGGTGTTCGATATCACCCGGTTGTCCCTCACCCTGGGTAATGCGTTCCAGTATTTTGAGCATTTGCCAGGTACCGATACGGCAGGGAGCGCACTTACCGCAAGACTCATGCTGAGTGAAAGAAAGGAAAAACCTTGCCAAATCAACCATACAGGTATCTTCATCGCAGACTACCATCCCACCTGACCCCATGATAGAACCGGCCTTGGTCAATGACTCGTAATCTACCGGCAAATCTAACATATTAGCCGGTAAGCAGCCACCTGATGGTCCCCCCGTCTGCACCGCCTTGAAACTCTTGCCGTTAGCAATCCCGCCACCAATCTCATTGATAATGTCACCTAATCGTATGCCTAGCGGTACTTCTATCAGTCCGGTGCGGACTACTTTACCTGCCAGAGCGAAAGTCTTTGTGCCTTTGCTTGTCTCGGTGCCATACTTGGAGTACCACTCTGCCCCCCTTTGTAATATGGCTGAGACGTTACCCCAGGTGTCAACGTTGTTGATGTTGGTTGGTTTACTCCACAGACCGGATTGTGCCGGGAAAGGGGGACGGGGTCGGGGCATGCCACGCTCGCCCTCGATGGAAGCCATCAGAGCGGTTTCTTCTCCACAGACGAATGCTCCCGCACCTTTTCTTATTTCCAATTGAAAGCTGAAGCCTGAATCAAGTATGTTCTCTCCAACCAGTCCATATTGTTTCATTTGTGCCAGGGCAATTTCGAGACGCTCTATAGCCAAAGGCTTTTCTGCCCGGCAGTAGATGAAACCCTGAGTTGTCCCGATAGCGTAGGCACCGATGAGCATCCCTTCCAATACGGCATGAGGGTCGCTTTCCAGTAATGCCCGGTTCATAAAAGCCCCCGGGTCGCCTTCATCAGCGTTGCAAATGAGATATTTCACGTTACCCGGTGACTTGCGACAAAATTCCCATTTCAGACCGGTAGGGAAGCCGGCTCCTCCTCGTCCTCTTAGCCCGGACTTCTTTACCTCCTCGATAACGGCTTCGGGAGTCATCCCCAATGCTCTGACAAAACCACTGTAACCATCGTTGGCAATGTACTGTTTTATATCAGTGGGGTCAATATATCCGCAATTGCGCAATGATATCCGCACCTGAGGTTTGAGCATTGGTAAATCAAACAGCCTGGGGATACCGTCGATGGTCTCTTCACCGATGGTCCCGAGAGCCAGGTCAGGGCGAGGATTGTTATTGATAATATAATCATTGATAAGCTGGGTGATGATTTCGGGTGTAACATTCCCGTAGCAAATGCGAGGACGGTTTGGCTTAATAATGTCCACCAGAGGTTCAGCATAGCAAAGCCCGATACAGCCCACGGTGCTTACTATTGCATCGATATTACGTTGCGCCAATTCTTTTTTAATTACTTCTAAGTCCGATAATGCTCCAGCGGCGCGACCGCAGGTACCAGTGCCGACGAGAATGCGAGTCTTTGCGCTATGTTGCAGTGCTTCCCATTCCGCCACGGCTTGTTTACGAATCTCTTCAAATTTCATGCTTAACCTCACTGACTATCTAGTCGCCAGCCTTAGAAATGTTATTGAGTATTTTTTTGGCTTCGGCTAAGGTTATTTTGGCGTGGACGGTATTGTCGACTATCATCACTGGAGCGAGAGCGCAACAGCCGACACAAGCCACTCTCTCCAGACTGAATTTGTAGTCTTTGGTGCATTGCCCTGGCTCTATGCCCAGTTTGTCTTGGACTCCTTCCAGGATGCGATGACTGCCCTTCACATGGCATGCGGTGCCCTGACAAACCCTTACGGTGTGTTCTCCTGGCCGTTCGAACCGGAACTGGGCGTAAAAGCTGGCGACGCCATAAACCATATTTTTAGATAGTCCCAAAAATTTGGCTATCTCCGAGATTGATTCCTCGGAAAGATAGCCAAACTCCTCTTGAACTTTTTGCAGAACGGGGATTGAAGCTGATTTTTGTCCCTGATATGGAGCAAGAAGCTCTGCTAATCGCTCTTGCAAATTTAGCCTCCTACTATGGTGTTAATCACTAAACCTATACTTTATCATCAAATAACGTATAATACAAGCGCTTGTACTAGTTCATATGATTAGTGACACAATTCTTAATCAACCTCTTAAATCTGTCCGATGTCTTTGCCTCACCCCCTTAATCCCCCTGCCTTCGCCGAAGCGGCTACGCGCAGGCAGGCCTCTCCTGAAAGGCGAGGGGAAAATAGATAAAAAGAAGGGGGCTTAAGCCCCCTTCTTTAAAATTACTTCCCCTTTCCCTTACTAGGGAAAGGGGATAAAGGGGATAGGGTCAAACCATCTAGGAGGAAGACCAGCAAGTGTCACCAATCTTTCTGAACTAACTCAGCTCTGTCTTGAGAAGGTTCTGCTCAATCATAGTTGTCATTGCGAGGAACGCATTCGCTTCGCTCAGTGTAAACTCAGTGGCGAAGCAATCTCATCCCCGCTTATCCAGATTGCTTCGTGGAGCTTGAGCTGAGTGTTATGAGATTCTTCGCTACGCTCAGAATGACACGAAACGAAGGGCTCGCATTGACACCAACAATTAAGATTGAGTAAAAGGGTCCATACTTGCCTAATGACCGTCAGGGGTATAAGATATAATATAAAAAATACGAGATGGTGGGTTCAATCTAGACTTGTTAAAGTAACCTAGCCAAGGAGATAATGATGAGCATAGAATTAGTTCACATCGGATTCAACACCATAATAGTAACTAACAGGGTTGTTGCCATAGCTTCACCAAACTCGGCACCTACTAAGCGCATCATCCAGGATAAAAGAAATGACGGGGTATTGATTGATATGACCAATGGCAGAAGGACCAGGCGGTTATTATTACTGATAGCGGACATGTTATTTTAGCCGCTCTTACTCCGGAGACTATTGCGGGCAGGTTACAGGCGAATCGAGCTGAAAGCTATGCAGAGAGAGGAAGCTCGCTACTAAAGCTAGAGCAAACTGATGAGAAAGGCAACTTGTAAGAGTCAACCCGCCTTCAACTCGACGACCAAGCCATTGCTCATAGTCCTTTCTGGTCCTTCTGGAGTAGGCAAAGATGCCGTTCTAGCCAGAATGAAGGAATTAGGCTGTTCTCTTCAATACGTTACTACCTTGACCACACGACCTTGTCGCTCCAATGAGCGTAATAATGTAGACTACCACTTTGTCTCAGCAAGCAGATTCCAAAAAATGATTGAAGATAACATGTTGTTAGAGTGGGCAAAAGTTTATGGTAATTTGTATGGCGTTCCTCGGGAAGAAATCAAACAGGCACTGGACAAAGGGCAGGATACAATAGTAAAGGTTGACATTCAGGGGGCAGCTACCATTAAAAAAATAGTGCCTCAAGCAACACTTATCTTTCTTGTGCCCCCATCAATGGAGGACCTTGTTATAAGGCTCAAGCAGCGTCATACCGAATCACCCTCTGACTTGGACCTGCGTCTAAAGATTGCCGAGGAAGAAATGAAACAGCTATCCCTGTTTGACTATATGGTAGTCAACAGGTGGGATGAGATTGACCAGGCAGTGTCAGACATTCAAGCTATTATTGTCGCCGAAAAGTGCCGGGTAAGCCGTCGGGAAATTACCTTATAAGTTAGAAAATCAGTTTAAGTAACCAGGTAAATGCATAGCCCAGTATAGCACAGGCGGGAAAAGTTATTATCCATGCCATGATGATATTACGCGCAATCCCCCAGTGCACTGCCGAAAATCGCTTGGTAGCGCCTACTCCCATAATGGCTGTACTTATACAATGAGTGGTGCTCAGTGGTATGCCGAAAGCAGAAGCCACTAAAATAGCCAGCCCGGCGGAACTCTGCGCGGCAAAGCCGTTTACTGGTTCCAGTTTGGTAATATTGAAACCTATGGTGCGGATTATGCGCCAGCCACCAGAAGCGGTACCAATCCCCATCACCGCACCGCAAAGCAGCATTATCCATATTGGAATGGTGAAGTGGGTCATTGCTCCTCCTAAGACCAGCGCTAGAGCAAATGCCCCCATGAACTTCTGCCCGTCGTTGCTGCCATGACTAAAAGCCAGAAACGCAGTAGAAAGTATTTGAAGCTTACTGAAGGTACCTCGAATAGATGCTAGGCTGGCTCGCCGTAGCAACCAGTAAAGACTGGTCATTACCACCATACTCAGAAAAAATCCGAGAAGAGTTGAGATACCCAGACCGATAAGTACCTTTTGCCATCCTTCCCAGAGCAGGACAGAAGTGCCGGCGGCGGCTAGCCCAGCCCCAGTGAGTCCGGCGATTAGCTCGTGACTTTCGCTGGTGGGTATGCCATACAAGGCGGTTACTGTGCTCCAGAGCACAATGGTCAGCATCGCTGCCGCCACCACAGTGAGGTCAATAACTTCTGGCTTCACAATGCCCGTCCCAATAGTGGTGGCTACAGCCGTGCCAGTGACCATAGCACCCACGATATTGAGAATGGCAGCCATAGTTATCGCTTGGGGCGGAGAAAGGACACGTGTTGAAACTGCAGGTGCGATAGCGTTAGGAGCATCTGTCCAGCCGTTGACAAATTCCGCCGCCAGCACCAGTAATAGGACAACTATCAGCAGCAAATTGCCATCAGGCATTCTTGGTGGCTACCCCCTCAAGGATATTAGCCACATCCTCACACCTATCGGTAGCGCTCTCCATATGCTCGTAAATCTCACGCCACTTGATAATCTGAGTAATATCAGTGGTGTTTTCAAACAGCTCACCGATGGCGGAGCGAAATACTCTGTCAGCTTCATTCTCTAGCCGGTTAATTTCAATGCATCGTTTAACTATCTGTGGCAGCTCACCATGGTGCTTTAATTGAGGTATTGCCTTTTCCAACTCAAGAGCTGATTGGACGATGGTATCGGCTAGCTCCTTAGCTCTATGACCAGGCTGGTGTACCTTATAAATAAGCATAGCATCCGCCGCTGCCTGAATAAAATCAATCACATCATCCAGCGAGTGGGCTAATGCCGCTATGTCCTCCCGGTCGAATGGAGTGATAAAGGAGCGGTGCAGTTGATTCATAATCTGATGGGTAATGGCATCTCCTTCATGCTCCAGCTCGGTTATTTCGTTCACCCTTTCTTCAACATTATCCCAGGTATCAACTAGCTCTTTTAGTTTCTGAGCTGCTTTTATTACATTCTGGGCACCCGCCTCAAAGAACTCAAAAAATTTTTCCTCCCGGGGCATAAAAGGCATTCTAACCATAATTCACCCTCCTTGGGTCATCAAAAGTGTAACAAACTAACGAAGTATCAGAAATGGGGAAGTGAGACAAGCAAGATTTAATATATCAATTCCACTGTGAGTTTATACCAGATGTACATAGTTGTCAAACTTGACCGAATGTCATCGGGTGCTAGATGGTCGCCTTTGATGTAGCCTGTTTCCCAAGTAAAAAAGTAGTCGCTTACCAGCATGGCTAGTCTAGTTGCCGTAGCCGGGGACTGAAAGTTAGTGCCAGAATGCATAAGAGGACAAGTACCATGGCGAAACCACCAACTGCCCACTGAACTCCTATGACCTCAGTAAGTAGAGCGGCACCGAAGGTGCCGAAGCTGGTCAGACCAAACTCCATTAAGAGGATACTCATGACACGACCCCGGTATTCATCCTCCACATAGTATTGGAGCATGGCATTGCTCAAGACCATTCGTCCTGTCTGCCCCAATCCGACAAAGGCAATCAGTATCAGCGAGGCATACCATGAACTGGAAAAAGAGAAGCCTATTAATGCCAAGCCCAGAATGAAACTGCTAGCAATTAGTATGAGTCCCCGCTTCTTGTTGGGCAGGGAGGCAAGGACGATAGAGCCAGCGGCAGCACCAATCCCGGAGACGCTCAGCAGGACTCCTAGCCCTTTAGCGCCAACCTTCAGAATGTCCTCAGTGAAGATAGGTATCAGGGTGGAATAGGGCATTGAGAGTATGACAACAAAGAGGGTGAAAAGTAGAACGACGAGGATGATAGGCTTATGCCGGATATACTGTAGTCCCACTTTTATGTCGGTAAGGTGGCTACTGCCGTGGGTGGTCGTCAAGCTAGTCCGTGGTAACAAGGCAACAAAAATCGTAGTCGTAAGGTAGATGATGCCCATAACATAGTAGACGAACGCAAAATCAAAGGCGTCAACGAGGAAGCCCGCTGCTGCCGGAGCAATGAGCCTCAGGGTGTTCATCGCCAGAGTATTCAGGGCGACAGCGTTCATAAGCTGCTCCACACTAACAATCTCACGGACAATAGCTTGGCGTGAGGGCATCTCAAAACCCATAATCGTGCCGTGGAGCGCAGAGGCTACTACCAGAATCCACCACGAGCCGGCGCGTTCCGCACTCAGGTAGCCCAGGGTCAGGGTAAGGGCAGTGCCCAGGGCAATCGCACTGGCGACTACATGGCCGGCGACGAGGACATACTTCTTTTGAACCCGGTCGGCGATAGCTCCGCCGAACAGGGAGAAAACGAGCATCGGTATAGCATGAGCAAAAGACACAATCCCAAGAATGGCTGCCGAGCCGGTCAGACGATAAGCAAGCAAAGACTGTGTCAGCATTTGCATGGTCATGGGCGCCATCTCGCCTATTAAGCCGCCATAGTAGAGGCGGTAGGAGCGGTTCTTCAAGGAGGCAAATGTCCTCTGATTGGACAGGGAGATTCCCTTCCTCCTACCCTTCGTCATATGCCACCAGCCTTTTTAAGTTGCGCACTAACTTGCTTTTGTGTTAGTCCCTTAATAGCTATCGTCTTTCTCTTACTGGTCGCACCTTTTTCAATAGCCAAATTATCTTTGCTTATTCCCAAAACATCGCTGAGAAATTTGAGCAATTCCTGATTCGCCTTCCCCTTTATTGGCGGGGCAGCAATCCTCAGGTGCCAGACACTATCCTCAAAGCGGGCGATTTTGTTCTGGCTGGCATTGGGCTGGACTTGAACAACGATTGTTGCTTGTATTTCCCTCACTATAACACTACCTCGTTATCTCAGGCAAAGAAGTGGAGACAAGTGGTGAATCAGGGAAGGGTCAAACTCACTACCCGGTCTATGCCGCTCAAGTCGGCTAATACCTCTGGCTCAGCCGAAGGAAAGAGGCTATGCAGAAAGGAAGCTACTGCTTTTCTTTGTCCCTGTCCCATTTCCAGCAGCAGGGAACCCCCGGGAGAGAGCTTCTCACTTACCTGAGTGCACAGCCGGCGTATCTTTTCCAGTCCGTCTGAGCCTCCGTTTAGTGCCAGTGAAGGCTCAAAGCTAAGTGTGCTTATCTGAAACAGTTCTGATTCCCTGACATAAGGGAGATTAGCTATTATCATGTCAACAGGCTCAGGTAGAGGGTCAAGCATGTCGCCCAATAGAAGATGGACTCTATCAGTTACCCGGTGTTTTTGGCAGTTATACGAAGCGGTCTTAAGGGCGAAGGCTGATATATCGATGGCATAGATTTCGGTTTGTGGCAGGCTTAAAGCAAGGCTAATGGCAATTGCGCCGCAACCAGTACCAACCTCGGCTATAGTTGATACGGTGCGCTTATGAGTCAGGTTGATAGCTTTTTCTACCAGTAGCTCGCTCTCAGGCCGGGGGACGAGGACACTGGGGTCGACATAGAAATCGAGCCCGTAGAATTCACGATGCCCGGTTATGTAGGCAGTAGGCTCATGGTTAAGGCGGCGCTTAATCAGTGACCAGAAGGTCTGCTCCTCATCAGGAGCTAGTTCAAGCTTAGGCTCTAAGTACAATTGCACACGGCTCATTTTCATGGTATGTCTTAATAATAGCTCCGACTCTAAAGGGGCATCTTCGATATTACTGGCGACAAGGGTCTCTTTGGCATGGCTTAGAGCCTGGGCGATGTTCATGCCATTTGTTCCTGTAACTGTTTCGCCTGGTCATCGGTAGCCAGGGCATCGATAAGCTGGTCGAGCTCTCCCTCCATGATTCGGGGCAGATTATGGAGAGTCAGGCCAATGCGGTGGTCGGTAACGCGGTCTTGGGGGAAATTGTAGGTTCGTATCTTTTCCGCGCGCTCACCACTTCCTACCTGCGAGCGGCGTTGTTGGGTCATTTCCTCTTCTTGCTTACGCCGCTCTACATCCAATAGTCTTGCTCGGAGTACTGCCATTGCCTTCATCCTGTTTCTCAGTTGTGAGCGTTCATCCTGGCAAATGACTACCATACCTGTGGGCAGATGGGTGATGCGTACGGCGGTGGCTACTTTATTTACATTCTGTCCGCCAGCACCACCGCTATGGTAAATATCAATTCTCAAGTCATCAGGGGCAATGGATACCTCCACATCCTCAGCCTCAGGGAGCACTGCTACCGTGGCTGTCGAGGTATGAATTCTACCGGAAGCTTCAGTAACCGGCACTCGCTGTACCCGGTGGACCCCTCTTTCATATTTGAGGCGACTGAAGGCACCTTCGCCTTTTACTTCAAATATGATTTCTTTAAAGCCGCCACCGCCGCTTTCACTGGTATTAACAATATCTATGTCCCAGCCTTTATACTGAGCGTACCGGCTATACATACGAAAGAGGTCGGCAGCAAACAGCCCGGCTTCATCACCACCGGTACCCGCCCGGATTTCCATAATGATGTCTCTCTGAGCATTATCATCGCTGGGCAAGAGGGTAAGTTTTAGATCTTCAAGCTGATTGCTTAATTGTGCCTCGAGCTTTTCTATCTCCTGCTTGACCAAGGTTGCCATCTCTTCATCAAGACTATCGTTAAGCATTCCTCTTGTTTCCTCTAATGTTTTGGAGGTTGCTTTATATTCCCGATATTTTGTTACTACATTTTCAAGGCTGGCTCTCTCACGTGCCAGTTTTTGCAGTTGCTTCGGGTCAACAGCTATTTCAGGGGTAGCAATTCGCTCCTCTAACTCCTGATAGCGCTTATCTATCTGTTCCAGCTTATCCCACATAGTATCTCCACCAGCAATAGGAATTATAACATAGACACGGGCGGTGCTCAAAGCAAGGGTTTTTTCAGTGTCATTTCGAGCGTTAGCGACCTGCTCGCCGAACAAGTTCTTTGGCAGGAGAGAGCAATCTGGAGAGGGGTGCTTTAGTTTATGCTTCCACTGTTGTTCCGGGTGGAATTCTGCTGCCTGGCTTCGTCTTACAATTGGTGACCACAACTACATTGTCGCCAAGTACTGAATCTTCACAGAGACTATCGGCATTGAGGTAGCAATCGTTAGCCAGGATAGTTTTCTTCAGGCTAACCCGCGGTCCAAGCCAGACCTTGTGCCAGATAACACAACACTCAATCAAACTGTCCTCTGAAATAGTACACCCATTTCCAATAACCATTGGCCCAGTTAGCTTCACCCGTGGCCCAATGAAGCAGTTAGACCCGATTACCACTGACCCACTTATTTGAGCAGTAGGATGAATATTGCTTTGCTCCCCGACAACCACTCCTCCAGCCGTATCAAGGGCATATCGACTGCTTTTACCATTAAGCAAGTCCTGGTGTAGCTGGAGATATTTTTCCGGGGTACCCATGTCCAGCCAATAGGCTGAGGAAGAATAGGCATACATTGGCTCCCCTCGTGCCAGGAGTTGTTGAAATGTATCCCTCTCGATGCTAACTGCCTTTCCTGGCGGTATTAGCTTCAGGATATCAGGCTCCAGAACGTAAGTACCGGCGTTTATCATATTAGTGGTTACTTCCTCCAACTTGGGCTTCTCTAGAAAACGGGTAATTCTACCTTCAGAGTTGGTTTCTATTAAGCCGTAGCTGGTGGGGTCATCTACTGGGGTAAGTGCAATAGTTGCCTTTGACTTTTTTTGCCGGTGGAAGTCTATCATTGCAGTAATATCCAGGTCCGTAAAAATATCACCGTTCAAGGCTAGAAAAGTGCCGTCCAGATATTTCTCTGCATTTTTGATTGCCCCTGCCGTTCCCCGGGGGGAATCTTCTACTACGTAGTGAATTTTGACTCCCAACTTGCTGCCATCGCCAAGATAATCATCAATAGGTTGTGCTAGATGGCCAAGAGCCAGGACGATCTCTTTTATCTGATGCCTGCTGAGATGGCGGATAACATGCTCCAAAAACGGTGTGTTAAGCACTGGCACCATAGCCTTGGGTATATTAGAGGTGAGAGGCAATAGCCTGGTTGCCTTGCCACCCATCAGGATAACTGCTTTCATCGTTCTACTCTCCGAAACCTTAACAAATTTGCGTTAACTACACAACCTCTTTATAATTTTACCACAATAGGGAAAGCTGGAACTAGTACAGGTGACAAGATAAAAACTGTAATGCTATAATAGCAGCGAATCCTAAGCAGGTAGAAAAGGTAATTGAAAAGCGAGGCTGCCTTTTTCAGAGATTAAACGCCAGTGTCATTAGAGTAAATC
>JAZDPB010000096.1:0-18003 GCA_043797985.1 Chloroflexota bacterium | reverse complement strand
ATGTTGTTCCACCTCAGCCTTTATCTGCCTGGCGGCGATTACTTCCTCCCTGGTGACATTAGCCTTCCGATGACTGTCTTCGACTTCTTTGGCGATGCGTCGTTTTTCTGCCTCGGCTCTGTTTTGGAAAGTCCGCAACTGCTTGGCTTCCTTTTCCTGCTGCGCTATTGTCTCCGCCAAAGCTTCTTCGGCTTTCCTGTTCGCTGCTTGTAGTTGACTGTGTTTTTGCTCCGCTTGCTTTATCAGTTCTCCCAGGCTTTTCAGCCTCAATTCGAGGTCAACGCCCTGACTTTCTAGTTGCGTGTTCTCCTCTAATAACTCCTGGCAGGCATCAAGAATTTTGGTGATATTTACACCCTTTTCCGTCTCCAGACGACGCACCCCCTGCACCGTTTCAAGATAACCTGACTCGTCAACCCGCCTGACAAGCTCCATCAGACTCGTAAATTTCTCCTCGCTGAAGTCCGGAGAGTAAATGCGCGCCGCTGTGGCGGCCTGCTTGATCTCCTCGGCAGTAAATTCGTATTTCATTCTGTCTGTCCTCTTTGTGCGACTTGTAGAGTTATGCGAAGCCCTTCCTCCAGGGTCATATCAGCTCTCAGATATGGTGAGGCATACCGTACCATCTCTCTGGCTTCGGTAGGCTTATAGGCCATGCTCTCGAGGCCGCTCACCAAGTCGTCAATGTTCATTAGCTGCTCGCTCACGGGCACGGGCTTCGTAGAGCCCTGAAACGCCAGGCCGAACAGGTTTCCCATCACCAGCGTCGCCACATAGCTGCCCTGCTCCCCGAACTCCAGCAGCCAGGTTACGACCGACTTCCGCCGAAATATTGCGGTGAGTTCACTGATGAAATCACTGGGGAGATGGACGGGCTTGGCGCCGCCCACCTCCCAGGTTGTCCATTTGGCATCTCTGGCAACGATCGCGAATCGCGCCAGGTCTTCCTCACGGACCGCATGCAGGAAGACCATAGGTATGATCAGTGTTTCGGGTGTATCAACAATCCCTACCAGTGTGATCAGGCAAGAATCGCTCCCTGCTCGCACCTGTGCCACTGCTACCAGGTATAACCTCACTTCTATAGTGAGTCGGGGTAAATCCCTGGCATCGTAACGAAGGTCTGGAATGGGAATGTACCATCGTTCGGTATGCCATGTGGCTTTGCCCCCGTACCGGCTGCGGATGGCCGAACCGATTAATTTGTCAGCCTTGCTGCTGATTCCGTCGGCATCCGCGATGACGCTAAACATACCAATGATGTCGGCACCCATGTCGTCAATCCCAGCTTCACGGAAGGCGAGGGCGGCTGCTTCTTCTAAATTCCCCGCCTGTTTTCCTTGTAAAATCTCCAAAATAATCCTCCAAAAAGCTACCATTATGTGTCACTCGCCTGTGCCGGCGGCCTGTTCCAGAAGAGGGACAGCCTCCAGAAGCTGCCGAATTACATATTGGAACTCTTCCAAAGAGTCCCTACTCATACAATTTGTGGTCGTTTGATATGGCTCCGGACCGTCATGCGCCGAAGGAAGAGCATCAGATGTGGGCAGATATCGCGCGATTGTGGTCCTGTGTCACCAAAGTAGAGCACCTGCAGGTCTTCCTCCAGATGATAAAGGACCCCCCGCTGCTTGAAGCAGATGAGAGCCATAGGGTAGAAATGGGCGATTGGGCCATGGGCGCTGAGCCGGTGACTGGCAAACACTACGCTGACTTTGTGGGGGCGAATGCTTCAGTCTGGCGAGAAGCGTGGCGCAATGTCATGCACCCCGATCCCCTTGAGCCCCCTGCCGTCATTCGTACCGATCCGAAGTGGGACGGGATGGTCAAACACCTGAACTATAAGTCAGTATCCTTACTGGCCACCACAAGGGACACTCTTTCGCGGGCAATTACCACCGATATAGCGCTATGCAGGGCTTCCCAGGAGCGGCTCAGGGAAGTGGAGATTGTCCCCGACGAGCGTCTGGACCCCGTGCCTCGCGCCCACCTGAAACTGGGCCGGGAGATAACAAAGAGGGTGTTCCCGTACTCGCCGCCGGCCGGGGTGTATGCTGCCATTATCCCGCCCGCCAGCGACCGCGTCAGGACCGCCGGCTTATACAGTCTAACCACCAGCGAGGTCTACATCGATATGGTACAGATGCCGCGGCTTCACAATGTCATCGACACCCTGGTCCACGAACTGGCGCATCACCGGCAGTTCCGACGCACCGGAGAAGCCGATGACCTGACGCCGGCTCACATGGAGGCAATGCAGTGGGTGGCTGCCGATGTCGTCAAGATTACCGCGTTGAGTGAGCTTGATTATCTGTTCAAGGAGGTGACGTGGTGACAGCACAACAAATTCAAGAGCAGGTGAATGAGATGACGCAGTTTGCCATCTGGCTTGCCGGAGCTCTGTTTCTCCTCTATATGGGAAGGACTGTCGGCAAAATGGAAAAGGACATGGTCAATTCTGTCCTCGACATGGCCACCCCCGAGTCTATACCGGTAAGGATACCGCAGACAAAGGTGGTCACCGTCACCTGTCCTATCTGCGGCAAGGTAATCGAGATCCCCGAGTATAGCTCGGTAACCAGGTCGGAGGCGCTCAGACGGCACATGGAGAAGGAGCATACGTCGAAGGTCGGGTTGCATCCACAGGCCCTCATGATTGAAGGCGGCGAGAAGGTGCCTTCACAGTACCACGACCTTGTCGGGCTTATAGATAAGCCGTTACCGGGATACAGTCTGTCGGTGGATCTCCTGCCGGCATTGGAGACAGAGGTAAAAGCCCGGCGGATTGATGAGGTCATGAAGCAACTCAAGGATGGCGTGGAAGGCATCCAGGACAGCTACCAGTTCCGGCTGTTTCTCACCACCATGTCGAAATTCCACGATTACAGTATCGGCAACCAGATACTTATCATGATCCAGAAGCCCGACGCTATTAGGGTGGCCGGCTTCAACACATGGAAAGACATGGGAAGATGGGTCAGGAAAGGCGAAAAAGGGATCGCTATCCTGGCGCCGGTCATGCCGCCGAAGCAAAAACCAGAGGAGAAGAAGGAAGAGGAGGCGGACACTGAAATCGAGCCGCGCCCCGTTTTCTTTAAAGTGGTCTATATCTTTGAGAACACGTCCCGTCTATGACCTTGAAATCGTCGGCTTGCCAGACGGGCTGGTGCTTATAACGGCGAAGCTCTCTTGGTCTTTTAAGCTTCATGGCAGAAATCTTGCCTTCTATAGCCTGCTCGGTGCGGTCCAGCTTGTCCGCTGTTTCAATTATACTCAACCCCTTCGTTAAATAGCAGTCTTTCAGCAGGTCAATTTCTTCCTGCGTCCAGAGCATCGATTTTCCAGGTAACCTTTTTGTCCCCTGGCGGCTCAGCCTGAGCCTGGTTGCCCTGTTGTAGATGGCCGACTTGTTCCTCTCAGGCAATGCAGCCAGAATAGCTTCCCAGGAGGTGGAGTGCCAGAGCATCCTCAGGAGCTTGGTCTCCTCAGCACTCCATCGCTTTTCAGACGCATAGTGAGCCGGAGGTCGCTGGATGTTGACCACCTGACGGAGACCCACTTTCCACACGATGGCACACTCAATATGGTCTCGCTCATGCCGCAACTCCACCCTGTCTATCAGCAGCTTGAGCAGGTGGTTGCGCAGGCGGCTGGGATATCCTGCCCAGTTATCCTCCAGGTTATCAAGGAACTGTCTCACTTTTTCCAGGTCGATTACCGTCGACTGCGGCGACGGCGGTCTTTGCTGAATTATTTGAAGCTCATCCCCAGCTTCTTTAATAAGACGCCAGTAGGTCTCCTCCCGTTCTGGGTCCTCAGAGCCAAGATATCTTTTCAGGTTGGCAATGTGCGCCTTGAGCTCCGACTCCCGCTGGCGGTACCGGTGTTCTTCGAAACTGTTCTCGCTTACTTCCGATTTGAGCGTCTCCAGTACGGCATCGGCATGAGGCATGAGGTCGAGGCAACGCAGAATTTCACTGGTCAGCGGCGGAGTAAGCAGGTGGTCTTCAATGTAAAGACACCGCGGTGCCAGGCCCAGATGAGAGTCCTGACAACAGGCCCAGCGCTTCCTGCTGTTATACCCCGAAACCCTCCTCGGCAGGTCATGGTTGTAGCAATAGAGAAGGTCAAACCACTCCATGGGCTCGGCATAGGCTGCCCTCCCCCTCGGCTTGTTCGATGTCGCTATCTCGTAGGCCTGAAGGAAGAGGTCAAGAGGTACAATCGCCGGGTGGTTGTTCTCGCGGATGATGTTCCCCCATTCCCAGGTACCGGTGAGATTCAGGTTGGTCGCCAGGCTCTTCAGGGTATTGGTGGTAATAACATATCCCCTTTTGTTCCTGGGGTAAAGCCTCAATGTCGATCTCGTTTCCATGTACTTGAGTTCATCGGGAAAGAAGGGGAACACTATCCCGGCAGCGTAAAGCACCTTGACCGCCCGGAATACGGAGCGCTGTCTCACCAGCTCCTCAAGTGCGGCAATAACTACTTCCTGGTGTGGGGGATACGGCTCCCAATAGTCCATGATGTAGGAGCCATCGCTGCGCTGCCCCTCGATTTTCACGATGAAGCCGGGGCATACCGGGGTGCCCACGTGTTTACCTTCAGCGGCCTTTGAAGCTCTCCGCCGGTGAAGCCTTATCCCCAGTTTCTTCATCTCGTCAGCTGAGTCCTCAATGTCATCAGCCAGGTTCTCCCAGTCCCGGGGAATGGCAGGGTTATAAACACCTTCGGGCGTCCTTATGCGACACTTGTGCTCCTTGAGTAGTTTAAGCAGCTTGTAGCCCAGTACCCTATCACGGTCACGGGAGAGTCGGCTCATACCTTCGGTGAGATACACAGTGCCGGTGTGGTCACTCTCAACACCTTGCCGCAGGTCACGCAGTCCCGGCCGCTTATCTTCATCGAGTGAGCCGGACAGCCCCAGGTCCTTGCAATTGACCACAACGTTACCATCCTCAATGACACGTGGAACGTCTTCACCATTCTGAATGGCCTTAAGCCACTCCTCGACCTCCCGAACCTTAAGGCCGGTGGTGAAGCCATCCTTTTTGGCCACTTCTACCTGTTTGGCAATATCCATGATGGATTCACGGCTTTGCCGTACCTGCTCCTGTGTGGAGACCCTCCCATAGATAAAGGCTTTCTTATAGGGCAGGCTTCTCAGGTCTTCATCACTGGGCGCAGACCGCGCCTTCCGCATATTATGAATAATGTCTTCCAGGTTCATCATCTTGTCCCTCCTTCAGCATTCGGGCCAGTACCCCAATTATTTCGGCTGATGCGGGCGGTGTTACCCCCACCGGCTTGGGGGTGTAAGGGAAGTCCCTCATCTGCTGCAATAGTAACCCTGCCCACGTCACCCACTGGCGGTATTTCGCTATGCAGTCATCAACCCGGCTTACCGTCTCCACGTTGCCATGGATTACCGCCTCCGCATATCGCTTCACCAGTCCTGCCGGCTCATTTGTATCACCTCCAAGGATGGAAGTAAGCTCTCCCGTGAGTTGCCTGCCGCTGGGGACAAAGGGGACACACCCAAGCACTGCCATGCCACGGCAGACGACCACCGGAGCTACCTTTAGCTGGCCGCTCTGGAAATTCCTCAGAATTCTGCCGGCAGCATCAAGGCAGACATCGACGACCGGCCTGACCTGCGACTGAGCCGGCCAGAGCTTGAACGCCATCTGCCACACCTCGGACGGGACTGTTTCCGGTTCTGAGGCTTTGTCAACCAACTCCTCTATGCCTTCGGCAAATCGCAGAGGCTGACTCAACTCCAGGATGCTTTTATCCCCAAGCTCATCCGTTATCCGGGTGAATGAATGCTCGGACATAACATACGCCGGGAGCCCGCTTTCCTCCTTGAAATGAGGATAACCGCTTTTAAGCCACTTTCCTACCTTTTGCTCCTTCATTCGCCTTCCTCCCTTTCCGGCTTCTTGCTTTCACCGCCGGACATTTCTTCCACTGATCCCAAGCCCAGTAGCCTTAACATCACCGGCAGATTCTTCCACAGGTTATACACAAAGAGGTCGAGCACCTTCTTGTTCTCCCCGGAGAATTCGATGTGAATGGCCGGCGCTTCGGCATCCCTGGTCACCCTGGCCTGGATATCCTTCATCGTCGTGGCGTACGTCTCAATCATCTCCTCGGAGATATTCTCGACCTGCGTGGGCTCGTTGGGCTGAATCTGAATGACTCCCCCATTAACGGTGAGACGTACCTCGTCCCCCTTGTGCAGGTTCCACTGTTCGATTACCTCATTGGGCACACCAACAAACAGGCTACCCCCCGATTTCATCAGCTTCTTACTGACCGAATATTTCGATGTTTCATCCATACTCCACTTCCTTATTAAATCTATATGGCTAGTCTATATCATTTTCAGCGTCTTGTCAATAGTAGATTGTCATTTAGCTCTGGAACGCCCATTGCACAACTCTTGCACTCACCTTTGCACCGCCAGCTTTGCACTCCGCCGGATTACCCCTACGTATCAAGGGGGGAGGGGGGTGACCATATAGGCTCTATTTCCCTTCGTTTTTAACCTGCCTCGGGTTACCCTGAAGGGTACTATTGTGCAAGGTAAAAATAACCTGTATTCCGGGGCTGCGTTATTATTGCTCGAGCGTATAGATAGGTTGATTGAATAGTTAGTATAGGTTAAATAGATTGGCCGGGACTTATCCAGGTGTGAAATCGGTTGCCCGTGAAGCCGAGCATATGTACCTGGTTTAGCCTAACAGATCCATCAGCGCTGGGCCAGGCTCGGGGAACCGGAAGGTGAAGCCCAGTTGTATCAAGCGTCGCGGAATAGCTCGTTGGCCATCAAGGAGAACTGTTGCCATCTCGCCGAATAGAAGTCGCAAGGCGAACGCGGGTGTGGACATGAGTGATGGCCGCCGAAGCTGGTGTCTCAGCAGGCGACTGAACTCGGCATTATTTAGTGGAACTGGGGCGGCCAGATTGAAGGGACCACTGGCAGCCTCGTTTTCTATCAGGAAGCGGATAGCGCCCACTTCATCAGCAATGTGTATCCAGGGGAACCACTGACGTCCGGGCCCCAAACGACCGCCAACGAAGAACCGAAACGGCAGCACCATCCGGGGCAAGGCTCCACCTTCGATGCTGAGAACCACCCCGGTGCGGATGACGGCTCGCCGTACGCCCAGCGATTCCAGGGAAGCTGTAGAGGACTCCCAATATGCGGCGAGTTGTGCCAGAAAGTCATGCCCGGGTGGCGTCTCTTCTGTTATCTCTTCATCACCGCAGGGGCCATAGTAACCAACACCAGAAGCCTGGATGACTATGCGAGGTTTATGAGCTGCCGCCTTGACTGCCTGAACCACAGCTCGGCCAGCATTCACACGGCTCTGAAGAATAGCCCGCTTTCGCTTGTCTGTCCAGCGCCCTGAACTGATGTTCTCACCGGCAAGGTTAACAATGGTATCGGCGCCGTCAGCCAGTGAGTGCCATCCCTCAATGGTACATCCATCCCACCATCTCGCACTAACGCCCGACGGCAGACCGATAATTCGTTCTGGCTGTCGACTGAGAATGATGACCTCGTTGTCATCCCGAGCTAAATTAGCTGAAAGTGCTCGGCCGATAAGGCCGCTTCCACCAGTTATTAAAACACGCATGGCCTTACCTATCGCTTCCGCCATTTTACGCCGTCCTGATAGCCAGTGCAAGCGCGACTTTCTGGTCGAATATTATAGGTAATAATAAGATGTTTTGTGACTCTATAGTTTGCCCATTGACATCCAGCGTCAAGGTACTGCGTTTGAGAGGTGAATCTTGATATTGGTAGCTTCCTCTATCAACTTGTTCGAAGATTCGCTTAATCTTTGCGTGCTTAAACCTACCTCTGTTGTCGAGACTTTATCTGTAAGCCCTTTCCTTAACACTGCAATGCAATTGTTTAGATTCTCCACGACTTCCTTCTCTGCGACTTCTATTGAAGCATTATTCAATTCTTGCCTGATGTTGGTAGTAACTATGTTCATATACTCCGTTTTCTTGCTGATGGATAGAATTCGCGATAGCAATATCGCTCTATGTGAGCGTTCTACTTCTTGTTCTTTCTTGGATTTTCCTCCTACAGATAGTAGATTAAGATATAAGTTTACGTCCGCATCAATACTAAATGTAGTAATGTCTTCCGCCCATTCAATAATCTCATTCAATAGCCGTTCTTTTCTATCACATTCCTCTTGCTGTCGTTTTTCGAATCTCAAGCGCCTGTTTTCTTCGATAGCGGCGAAAGCAGCGAAAGCCACTAGCAGCGCAGCAAAAGCACTAATCCTTACTGCAAATCCCTCGTATTTGTCGATGATCACAAAGACTGCAAATAAGAATAATGCGAATCCCAGAGTATTTAAATTACGATTCCTTGCAACATTGCCATATAAAATTATGGAGATGCCAACTGCGAATATGGAAAGTATGACTATAGCATTAAGTATAGCTTCGTTGGCAGATAAAACATGGATGGTAAGCCAGGAAGCAGAGGTAAAAACAGCCACTTCCAGAATTATTAGGACTACCAGTTTCCAAGGCTTATCAATTAGCTTACTAGCCCTCATACGTAGATTATAGATGCATTTTAGAGGGATGTAAATAAATGGAACTTTTTCGGATTGCACATCATGGCTACTTGTGTAATGAACACACAAAAGTAAGGGTACATAAGAATCTAGTTGTTCGGAATCGAAATAAATTGGTTTACCAAGCCCTCATTCTAACTATAAGGTCCTAAGTTTGACGCTGTCTGTCAACTTCATAGACATGACCTTGGTCATCTATTATGGCTTCATAGTTCTTTGTCTGTTGGATTCCTTTCCTCTGGGTAGGAATACCCACCATTCTTCTAAGCTTCCTTAAACCTCCAGCACGCTCAACTGTTAGCGTTCCGGACGGTCTGGTTAAAGGCTTCGGGGGGTCACCTCGACCCAAACGCCAAGTCATAACAAGCACAGGAAAATTAAAACTATGGCCGGTGCGCTTCATATCTCTGAGGTCTGGCAGAATCATAGAATCAATAAGGTCTCGATGGAATAATCCATAGTAGTATTTTTTGAGTGATTTCCCACGACTGACAATGTCACCACTGACATGGCATTCGTATAATCCTATTCTCCACATCGAATGTGACTTATTCATGTTGACATCACATGCTGACTGCTCACATTATGGCTATTCTAGCACATGTCATAGTCACACACCATTAAAGGATGAGGAGCGCAACAACATGACGAAACGTACAATGTGGTGGATGGTGTTTGTGATGAAGACGGAGCGTTCCTATCTCTGTCCATGGAGCTAGTCCCTCATTCTCTTATCTGCTCCTTCTTCCCACCAACCAGAATTTTATTCGTTTCTTATCTTTGGGGCTGGAGAAACCTATGGAGTATCCCCCCATTGTGCTGCTTAAGTAGAATCTCTCTCTCCCGTTCGAGTGCTCATTGAAAACCCCCTCTGCTCTCAGAGGGTTATTTTGTAGCTCTTCAAACGTCTCCTCAACCTCGTCTGGATTCTGTCCATGCTGGGGTAGCTCCCTGATAAGTTCTTGCCTATTCCATATCTCCATTGCCATTTGGTTGTCCTCCGGCCGGCGGTGAACGTGTCTCGCAAGAATGGTCCTAAGGGGAGCAGCTTCCTCGTCAGTCTCGGTCCTAACCATGACTTCGACTACTGGGTAGGACCTCTGGTGCCCGGCATTCCATCCCTTCCTAATCAGGATTTGGGGCAGTTCTTCTGCTAAGTCTCTGTCTACTGCTTTCAATACTTCCCTCCACATCATCTTCCTTCACCTCCTTGGAAGGTAATTCGCTCTTGCAGCAATGTGGTCTTATCACTTATGGCTCGCATGGCAGAATCTAAACTACTGCCAGTGACCAAATGGGAGTTCCTGTAGCTAAGGCGGATTTTATCACAAAGTCACCCTCAAGAGAAGACTGGTTTGCAACTGCAAATACCTTCCCTCAGTAGCAATATTTCTTAATATGGCAATAATACTTGATAATGTAATCTTACAATAATACTTGACAATATATCATTACTAGTTTATTATATATAAAGAGCTATGGGAGGTGCGTTAATGGACACTGAACAAAAAGGGAAACTGGAGAGATACTTTAAAAGTTCAAGCCGATTTCTTTGGGGCCTTAGCCGTGAAAACCAGAAAGTTACCTATCCATGGTTGAGGAATAAAGGCAAGAGACTCTGGGGGCCGAACTTTGATTTCAAAGATGGTTCATACAACGATGTGACAGAACAGCTGCTTAAGAACCCCGGAATAGAAAGATTAATCGGGGATCTAATAGTGCCAAGGATCAAAGAGCAATTTAGCGAAAAGGCTCTGGAATTCTTGCGGCTATCCTGGAATGCCGGCACACGGCCCAGTATATCCTATCTTAAACAATACAATATTGAAGCTGCCTATCCATTCTTGGAGATAAATCAGCAATTCAACTATGTTGAGCGATGGGGTGAATTCGCCGGAGTCTGGT
The DNA here is from genome assembly GCA_043797985.1 of Chloroflexota bacterium. Classification (GTDB taxonomy): domain Bacteria; phylum Chloroflexota; class Dehalococcoidia; order Dehalococcoidales; family UBA2162; genus JAZDPB01. The sequence continues at coordinate 7,486 of JAZDPB010000096.1, read as the reverse complement.
TTGAAGAAATCGAGCCGCTCCTAAAGGAGGATATGCCGTCATAAAAATCGGCTGATGAACCAAATCCACGTGCGGCTTAAAATGCTGAAGCCAGACCAAACTAAATCGATGAGTTATAGGATGGTGTATCATTTTGGCTGTAAAGAAGCTGACACTCATGGAGGTATTCTGTGTCCCAAGTTGAAATGGTGATTGATTCGGTCAGGCGAGGTGTGCTCAAGGAGGAGTGGACAATAGTCTTGAAAGAAGAAAATGGAGAACGCTACTTGCCAATTGTTGTTGGGAAGCCGCAGGCTGACCTTGTGAGCAGGGAACTCTTGCATATGGTGAGACGACAATTACCATCATTTGACCTAGAACTGCGGCAGCGAGCATCGTATGATCTTCAATTGGACGACATTGAGACAAAGGCAGGTATCAAGCTAGATTCGTCTAAACTTGAATCGGTCACAATCAACCGGGTCGAGAATAATGTCTTCTCCGCCAAGCTATTGCTGACATACCATGATGAATCTTATGAGGTAGATTACTCTCCTGCGAAGGCTTTGGCTTTTGCTCTCAGGTTACGAGCACCAATTTTCGCGGATGAGGGGGTCCTTCATAAGGCTGCGATTGTCAATTCGTTTTAGACGACGATGTGAAGGAACAACCGAGTGGCTGAAAAATATTTCGATACAACTGAAGCGCTATTGGATATGAGTCCATACAGAGGCGAAGATGTTAATCCTAAAATACTTACCCGATAACCGCAAGCGCAGTCAACGAGATGAGAATAATAATAGACTGACTGACTTTCATGGTCCCGTAGAACTCTGGGAAACATGTTCTGGACTTTACCAAGTACGTTTGTATATAGGCACCAATGAGGCTCAACACTTAAACTCATGCCCAAAGGATTATAGAGAGGAGGCCTATGAATTGTTCAACAATGCTTGTAAGCTAATTAGCAATCTTCCGGAAGACCATCCTCTGAATCATTTCTTGTCACCGCAATCGCCCGCCTCACCACCAGAGCCACCATTAGAGTTTGTTTTACGATGTGTTAGCTAAATTTAGAGCCCAGTGGCTGACGGCAAAGTAGTCAGTCGGAGCCACTGCTATAATTCGAGGGTGAGAAAGCGCCTGATTGAGATAGAGACCTCTGGCAAAAAGGAAACAAAATGAAACTGGAAAAAGCGAGAGCAATAGCCGAGGAGGTGAAGAGCCTGCTTGAACTGGGGTGCCATCGGATAGAAATAGCGGGTAGTATCCGCCAGCGGAAGCCTGAGGTGGAAAATGTCGAATTGCTCTGCATTCCAAAGATTGCCGATGACGTTGACAGGCTTGAACAGGAGATAATTGATTTGATGCTGCGAGAGATCCTTGTCTTCCGGTTGAATAAACGGGACAGTGGAACATATAGCCCGAAAAACAAACTCATGCTTCATATCCCCAGCGGGATTGGCATGGATATCTTTTCAACTGACTTTGAGTGCTGGTCGATGGACCTGGTATTGATGACCGGTGGAGAGAAAACCAATAAGATGATTGCTACCGCCGCCTTGGAAAAAGGCTGGAGATGGTATGTATACGGCCGGGGATTTACTACTCCAAATGGTGAAATTATATGCCGCTCGGAGTGTGAGGTATTCGAGTTAGTAGGTCTGCCTTACCTGGATCCATGGCAGAGGGAATAGCACGAAGATGACAAAAGCATTAAATAGAGTGGAGGAGACTGTGGTACAGCCGGCATGTTCTGCGTGGAGGCTATCCAACACACTAGCAAGCTTCTGTGTCGAGACCTTGGAGGAGGCACTAAGGAAGTGGTTGCCGGATATCTTCAACACAGACCGAGGAATCCGGTTCACCGGCGAAGCCTTCACCGAGCGCTTTGAGTAACAGTGAAATATAAAGTGTATCTGAAGACATATCAGAATGGAGGGGAGCCAATGTAGGGATCGGTAATTACTCCCATTTTTTATAACACCGAGCGTTTCCAACAGGCCTCGGGTTATCAGACACCGACTGAGGCAAATAGGAACCTGAGCTAAATTCGGGTGAGTAGGAGGGAATAGTGGACAAATACATTAAGTGCTTAATGGACATCAACGAGACAGCTAAGGAATCCGATATCGCAGATTTTGAATTCTCTGAGTCAAGAGAAGCCATCATATTTTCCCAATGGATGGGGGCAATTTTGCCGATTGATGAAAACGAACGGTTTAAGCTACCGGGCGAGATTGAAGCGCCCCTACCGAGTGAGTTGGACTCGTATGAGGAATGGCAACCACTTCTGTCCGAATCAATGGTCTCTCTTGATAAGAATTATCTTCTTAATCGGCGGTATGTTCTATTTGTACCGCCACTAACTGACGAATTTACCTATTGCCAAATAATAGGTGATATTGTAAAAAAGGAACCCAATCCTCAATCCTTCATTCTGGTTGAATGTGATAGGGAGAAATATCGTAAATATAATGAGGACTTCTGGAAATATATAGCTGGCTGCTATCTCAGGGGAAAGGGGTATCTGGTAACCAAGAGGAGGCCTTACGACATGCAGGGCGTCCCGGATATGGGTGCATACAAGACTCCATCAGTGTTAAATCCTTTAAGGAAACATAAGTTCATAAAGGAAGGCTGTTTTCTGGTTGAACTGGAATTACCGCTTATCTTCGGTGAGGCTACAGAAAGCCCTGCGGCAGATGAGATGGAAGAATGTTCAGTGGTCGTGGAAGCTAAATCTCGTAGTCCTATGAAAGCTCCCGAAGACCAACTTATCGGTTACCTTACACACAGAGACAACCACTGTTATTTTGATAAGGGTTATATTACCGGTCCGGACTTTGTAAGCAGAGACAAAGTCGGAATTATTAGCAATAGACCCGATGGGGGATTGCTACAATCTGAACGTAGGCGTAAAAAGGAAACCCCCTGTTCCTTGTTAGAGAACAAACTGAAAGCACTTAACCAAGCCGAAATGCTTGTAAAGCTCATGTTGGCTAAGAATCTACCATTGAGCTGCTTACTAGAACTTTGCCGAGATAAGCCACTTAATGAGATTAGCTTCAGGGGATTTCTTAACGAATTATCACTGGCTTTAAAACGTATGACTGTCGACGAATTATGCTCTCTTGTTCGGGAAGAAGGATTGAACCAATTTGGCTATAAATACCAAGATGAGGGGAAATAGTAACCATGTAAGCCACTGAGTTACTTTTACTACGGTCAAAAGTAACATTTGCTTATAATGTTACCCAACAATACTCGGGAATGTGTAACCTCGGAGCCTTATACACAGAATCAAGATATTTCAATTACCCAGGTTGTTAATAACAGTGACACTTCGACATTTTGCCTTCTTCGGTATAGAATATCTTTCGTATGAATGTAAAGAAACTGACGAAGCTGAATCCGATCTACGGGGGGCTTTTCCTCTTTATTGTCGCTCAGATACTCATTTTACTTTTTGCTTCCCGTATAGACCCATTCTTGGAGGAAAAGAATATTTATATACCGAGTCAGCCGTCCGAAACTATATCTTGGTGGCCTGGTGAAGAGACTTTGCCCTCCGGTGAAGTTGTCGAAGTACCAGCACATTCATCACTGGGACCGGTCGTAATCTATTTTCTCGCGGCAGCAGCTGTCATCGGACTCACGCTCTCTTTGATTCCAATTATAGCTTTAAGGATTGTTTTCAGGCTCTTGTTCGCTTCTCTATTTGCTTGGGGTACCTTCATCGCAGCCGTCTTCTACCTGCCCTTACCATTAGCTATCGCTATGGCTGCCATGATGGGAATATTTTGGTTTTTTCTTCCCCTTATCTGGTTACATGACCTGGCACTACTCCTGGCGCTTTCCAGTTTAGGAGCTATTTTCGGCTACTTCATTACTCCGTGGACGGTGATGATCATCATCATGCTAATCGCTATCTACGACTTCCTGGCGGTTCGTTTCGGGTTCATGATCTGGATGGCAGACAAGCTATCGCAAGTAAACGCATTACCTGCACTAATTATACCGAGAAACTTTTCTGACTGGAACTTAGATCTCAAAAGACATGGTAATAGGGTTGTGGAGACGGACACTACCAAGAGGGAATATTCCATACTGGGTGGTGGCGACATTGCATTCCCCGGCCTGCTCACAGCCTCTGTATATTTCTCCCAGGGTCTGGCCCCGGGAGCAACTATTGCCCTGTTCGGATTGCTAGGGCTAGTTGGTGCCTACGTGATACAGGGAGTATTTATGAAGGGAAAGCCAGTACCGGCTCTGCCACCCATCGGCGCCATAACACTTGTCGGCTTATTTATTATCCTCTGACGCAACATTTTAGCGGATTTTATTTTTCGATGCCTAACACTACTGAAGTCTCTATCTGGCGTTGGGGGATATCCCAATACTTTCTCAAGAGTGTAGCTTTATCGGGCATGAGCTTAAAGTCATGCTTCTGATAAAATTGAATTGCCCAGACGGCGTCTTCCCATGTCCCCACCAGAAGGCGCTTGGTCTTCGTTATCTGCTTTACGTGTTTAAGAAGATTCGTACCGATACCCTTTTTCTGGTATTCGGGTAATACGTAAGCGTGTCTGACAAGGGTGACATCCGCGACTTTTTGGAAGCCTATTACGCCAACGATCCTGTCTTTCTCACGCCAGCCAAAGAAAATTATCCTCTGCAACTCCCGAAGTAGCTCTTGCTCCGGCATATATGGTTCGTGATAACAATCTTCGGGGATAATACCACGGTAGGCTCTGGCTGCCTTATTAATCACTTCACATATTATGCTTACGTCTTTTACAGACAGTACTTCAATCATCTCACGGCTTAACTTGAATGCACTCAGGGCAATAATATCATCCAAGGCATTGGAATTCAACGGTACTATAGGAAAAATCGCTGGGCAGCAAACAGGCCACCGGCCATAGCTATTGAGATTATCCAGACTAATTTACTCCATTTGAATACCTTGGCCCCATCAAGCGGCCCAAATGGTATCAGGTTAAATAAGGCCAGCCAGGTATTAATTTGCGCCCCCAGCGTGAAAAGCAAAGCAGGTTCAACAAAATCCAGCACCTGGAATATCAATGCCAGAGCGATATTGGTGGCCGGCCCAGCCAGGGAGATAAGTCCAATCCTTCGTTGGCTGAAGTCGCTTGTTCCCCAAACCGATCCCTTAGGGTGTATCATAACAGCACCGGGAGCGGCAAAGATAAAGCCAAAAAAGGAGCACCCCAGTGCTATCAATAATCCCTTGCCCCACATGGCGTATTCAGCAAAGTATCCAAATCTTCTGGCAATCAACCGGTGAGCCAGTTCATGGAATACAAAGCTTAAAGAAACAGCTACCAGAGACATACCAATAACTAGAATGAGTATATCCAGACGCTGAAAACCACGAAAACCGCCGGAAAGGGCAATACCGAAGGCCACCGCCAGAATTAGCGCGGATATGATTAAGTCCCTGAGTTCTTTTGCCCTCATACTTGAATAAGTTTACCGCATAGCCATAACAGCTAACAATGTATGGGTTAATTGACACCTACCGAGTAACAAAAAAGGTGGGGCATCCTGATACCGGGATACCCCACCCATTATCTTCTATATCAAGCAAACCTAGGCTTTGCCAATTCGGAACATTTTCGTGCCACAGGTAGGGCAGACGCCCTGGGTCGCCGGTTTGCCGTTCTTCATGGTTATGGCTTTGGCGTCTTTCATCTCTTTTTTAGCACGACACTTTACACAGTAAGCCTGCATATTCAAACCTCCTTTTCGTAGCTTTACCCTGAATGACCTTAAACCTTTTCAGCGTTGAAGTCAAGGAGAATAGGAGTGTCCCCCACCATTTTGGGCAAAAAAAGAGGGCCGGGGATGATAAATCCCCAGCCCTTCCCTCTTTACTACTGGTCTTATGCCAGCGTCATCTTATGGAGATACTTGCTGATTGTGGTACGGCTTCTACCGAGTGCCCTGGCAATCTTGGTTCTGGATAATCCCTTCTCCCAGAGATGCCTTATCCGCTCCGCCTCGGTATCCCCGACGTTATAGTTGTAGTCCTGTAATAGTTTGGCTCTCTGCCTTGAGAGGTATGATTTATCGGCATGGTTTAGCCTCTCCCCATTAACCAAGAGTTCCCCTATACGCTTTAGCCTCTCAGGCAGATTATTCAGCATGGCTCTGGTATCCAGTTCGTCATCGGTATCAGGGCTTTGGGATATATAATCCCAGCTATAAGATGCCATCTCCCCATACTTACCATCAAAGATACGAGCAGACTTTCTCCGCTCCCTGCATTTTCGCTTCCAGTAGTCGGCAATCATACACCTGCCGACGAACCAGAGTGAGGCGGGTGTTATTTCACCATTCCGCTTGTCTGACACCTTTTTGAGCTTTAGGATGATGTCCATCTCAATATCATCCCTATCTTCGGGCAAGACATGGCGTCTAAGAGTATAGGCTATATGGGCGAAGGCTTTATATCCGTCTAGCTGGTCTCGGCGGTCATACAGCCAAGAGTGAGACACGGTTTTCCCCCTTTCCCACGCAGGGCAAAAAGAGAGGGGATAATTCTACCCCGCATGGAGCAAAATTATCCCCTGAAAAAGGCAAAAAGAGGCATCTCCCGACGCCCCTTTCTGCGTGGCTTCTATTTTGGTCAAGCGTTCTTTAGGCTACGGCTACTTTCTCTTTCTTTCGGCTACGTTTCGGCTTTTCGGCTTTGACTACCGCTTCCGCTTCGGCTACCGCCTCGGCTTCCTCGGTTGCTGGCTCGGCTTCCGCTTCTGGCTCTAGCTCGGTTGCCTCGGTGTCCTCTGGCTTGGCTTCCGCCTTGTCCCCCGCCTTAGCTTCACCTGTCAGCATGGGCATGACCACCAGTTGATAGCCATCAACGGCAAACAGGACTGGCGACTTGCCATCGGTGAGCTTGAAGTCCACCATGCCACCACAGGCTTTCAGGGCTTCCGTGAGGTATGCGCCGTCAATCCTTACCCTGACTTCCCCGCCCTCAATATCGGCTGGCATGGTAACTTCCCCTTTATCATCGGGACTGGACATCACGATACCGCCGTTGAGGTGCAGGTCTATCGGGTAGGACTTACTGTCCGCCAGGGCTTTCAATGAGGCAATCGCCTTGCCAGCTTCCACGGTGTCAAAGTGAGCGGTGATATGCGCCTCGGCGGGTATGAGCTTCTCGTAGTCGGGGAATTGCCCTTCAGCACCCCGCCACTTATACCGCATTAGCTCGGTATCAATGACAAGGCTCGTTCCGTCAAGGCTATCCCCGCTTTGTTCAAAGCTCAGGTTTACCCGATGCGCTTTCCGCAGGGCATTGGCAATCCCTCTTAACTCATCACGGTGTATCAGGGCTTGCCCCTCAACAGCACAATCCAGCGTTACCACCGCCAGTCTGAAGCCGTCGGCACTTACCAGTGTGAGCTTGCCCTCACCCGCTTTGAAGAAGACACATTGTAAAACTGGTCTATTATCCTCTTTAGCGGTGAAGGGC
>JAZDPB010000085.1:0-5212 GCA_043797985.1 Chloroflexota bacterium | reverse complement strand
TAATGTTGAAGATTAAAGCCGCCAAACCGGATGCTCTCTTCGTCTGGCAACATGAAGAACAGGCTATTCTGATTACCAAGTCTATGGCAGAACACAAGATTGACGTTCCCTGCATAGAGAGCTACGGTACCTTTCTTAACGCTCCGGTGATAAAGGCAGTCGGGCAGCTCAAAGAAGGCTGGTTCGAAATCAGTTTGTGGAACGAGTATATGGCAAAAGAACCCTGGGTGATGGAGCTGGCTAAGGACTTCAAAGCTCACTCCGGTGCCGAACTGGATGCTTACTCCGCCCAGGCTCTACAGTCTTTATATGTTCTGGCTGATGCACTGGAAAGAGCCGCCTCCCGAGACCCCGAAGCCATCCGCAATGCACTGGCTGCTACCAAGATAAAGAAAGGGGATAAAGCCTTTATCTGTGGTTATCCCATAGAGTTCGATGCTAGCGGGCAGAACCAGAAAGCTTTTACCGCGGTAAACCAGACCTGGGAAGGTAAGATTCATCCTATGTACCCCGCGGACGCGGCGGCTATGGAACCAGGATACAAACCGGTATGGAAGCCGACCTGGGCATGGCTCAAGAAATAGCTGGGTAACAACTGGGTAACCAACGGTTGAACAGTATGGTGTCCGGTTCTGGAGGTTAATATTTCTCCGGGCTGGAATGAAACTCATTCCAGCCCGGAAGGCCAAGCCAGCATTACGGATAAACAGCGAGACTGAAAATAGCAGATGAGGTTGTGCATAAACTATGTTTGTCTTGGGAGCCGTGGTTAGTGGTTTAATGGTTGGCGGCGTCTATGCTCTCGTGGCAGTTGGTTTCACTCTCATTCTCGGTGTACTTAAGATAGTGAATTTCGCTTATGGTCCAACCATAATGATGGGTATGTTCGGTATTTACTGGCTCTGGGCTAAGTTCGGTCTGGACCCATATCTGGGAATGATTCCGGTTGCTGCTGTCCTCTTTGTTCTGGGGTATTTTACTCAAAACTGGCTGTTCGAACCGTTCTTCAAGCGGGAACGTAACGTGGTGGTAGAGCCACTGAGTATAATACTGGTTGGCGCTGGTTTGTGGTTTATTTTCGAAAATACGGCTTTATTAGCCTGGGGAGCCGAGGCTAAGATTACAGAAGGCGTCCTTTCCGGCAAGTCCTTCGCGGTAGGCGAAATCATAATTTCGACAACCCGTTTGATGGCACTCATCGGCGGTCTCATTTTCTGCTGCCTGACATATCTGCTCCTCAATAAAACAGGTTTTGGTCGAGCAGTCCGGGCTATCAGTCAGAATCGTGATGCGAGTGCGTTATCTGGCATAGACGTCTACCGTATGTATAGCTTGACTAATGGACTGGGTACTGCCCTGGCTGGAATAGCTGGCGCTCTGCTGGCAACGTTTTTCTATACTGTGCCCACAGTGGGGACACACTGGTCAATTATGGCTTTCATCATTGTAGTACTTGGTGGTATGGGTAGCTTGCCAGGTGCCATCATAGGTGCCTTTATCATAGGGCTGGTAGAATCTGTTACTTCCTATCTTCTTACACCAGCGATTGCCCCGGTCTTTATGTATCTCATATTCGTGGTGATACTGGTGTTAAGACCTATCGGTCTCCTTGGGAGAGAGGCTCTATGAGCAAATCCGGACCAGATAGAGTGCAGTCTGTCTTTTCCAGGCCAAAACTGGCATTAGTACTTGGTGCGGCATTAATCCTTGTGCTACCACTGTTGGTTAGAGATGCTTACATACAGCACATGATAATCGAAGTGCTCTGGTTTGGCTATATCGCCGCCTGTTGGAACATTATCTCAGGCTATACCCGTCAGGTAAGTCTAGGTCATGCCGTATTTGTTGGTGTCGGAGCCTATACCTCAGTTATTCTATATAGAGAGGCAGGTATAAGCCCGTGGATAGGTATGCTCGCCGGTGCTCTGGTTGCGGCATTGGTCAGCCTTTTAATTGGCTATCCCACTTTGAAATTGGTCGGCATCTATTTTGTTATGGCTACCTTTGGGCTGGTGGAAATCTTTAGAGTTCTATTCTCTAATATTGTTGACCTGGGACCTATCAATGTCGGTGGCGTTGATGGACTCACTCTCCCCCAGCGGGGTAATGACCTACTTGCCTTCCAGTTTCTGGGAAAGGAATACTACTATTACATAATAGTATTGATGATGGCAGTGATAATGTATTTCACCCACTGGATGGAGCATTCCAGGCTGGGCTTCTATCTAAGAGCGATAAAAGGCGATGAAGATGCGGCGCACTCTCTGGGCATTAATGTTACTCGGTACAAGGTTATGACCTTTGCCATAAGCGCCGCCTTTGCGGCTGTGGGGGGCTCCTTTTTCGCTCAGTTTACACTTTTTATCGAGCCGGGGAGAATATTCGGATGGCCATTATCGTTTGAGATGCTCTTGATCACTATGATTGGCGGCAGAGGCACACTGTGGGGACCGCTGTTAGGCACCATTATTCTAACACCCATACAGGAGATAGTGCGGACTACTGTTGGCGGAGGCGCTTTTGCTGGACTTCACTTACTTATCTGGGGAATTTTAATCATAGTAATAGTGTTTTTTATGCCAAAGGGAATTTCAGGATTAATACAGATTGGTTACCGTCGGCTTAAGTCAAGACTATTAAGTAGCGCCGCTGCCGGTGTAAGAGAGGAGGCTCAATGATAGCCGGGGTAAGTAATGTTACCAAGAACTTCGGCGGTTTAACTGCGCTACACAAAGTAAGTTTTACTTTGGAGAAGGGTGAAATACTGGGCATAATTGGTCCCAATGGAGCGGGTAAAACAACCCTGTTAAATGTGATATCTGGCTTCTTCACACCAGACGAGGGAGAGGTTACTTACAAAGGACGAAGGATAAACGGCCTGGGGGCGCATCAGTTATGTGAGAAAGGGATTAGCCGGACCTTTCAGAATACCAAGCCATTCGGTGAGATGACGGCATTGGAAAACGTGATGATTGGGGCTTTTCTTCATGTCAATACTCAGCGAGAAGCGCAGGTTTTAGCTCAGGAGGCGCTTAAGATGGTTGGACTAGAAAAGCGCCAGGCAGTTACTGGCTACGATCTTACGGTAGTAGACCGTAAACGCTTGGAACTAGCCCGTTGCCTGGCTACCAGACCGGATTTGTTGCTTCTGGATGAGGTTATTGCCGGTTGTACTCCCCGAGAAATGGAGGACATGTTAATACTACTAAGAAAATTGAACGGTGCCGGACTTACCATTATCATGGTTGAGCACGTTATGAAAGCAGTAATGGCACTATGTCAGCGAATAGTAGTCCTTAATTTCGGCGAGAAGATAGCTGAAGGCACACCAGTGCAAATTGGCAACGATGAAAGAGTCGTTGAAGCCTACCTGGGAGTGAAGTATGTCACTTCTTGAAGTCAAGAACTTGAATGTATTCTACGGTGATATTGTAGCGCTGAGGGATATATCCTTCAAGATAGAAAAAGGAGAAATGGTCTCCGTTGTGGGCTCAAATGGGGCTGGTAAATCGACCCTTCTCCGAACGCTGGTTGGACTTGCCCAGCCTGCTTCCGGTGAAATCTGGTTCGGAGGAGAGAGAATTAACGGTTTGAAAGCTCACCAGATAACACAAAAAGGATTAATCCTAGTTCCTGAAGGTAGGCAACTCTGGCCCTATATGACAATCAGAGAGCATTTAGAAATTGGTTCATGGAGGCGCGAGGCGCGTCAAAAGAAGACAGAGAGCCTTGAGCTTATACATGACCTTTTCCCCGTATTAAGGACTAGGATGGACCAGCTGGCGCATACCTTGAGCGGTGGAGAGCAGCAGATGCTGGCAACTGCTCGGGGCCTCATGGCTCAACCTGAACTGCTAATGCTGGATGAGCCGTCGCTGGGACTGGCACCCCTGCTGGTTAGAGCAGTATTTTCCATTATTCAACGATTAAATAATCAGGGAATGACCATACTTTTAGTTGAGCAGAACCTGCAAAGTGCCTTGAATATCGCCAGTAGGGGTTACGTCCTCGAAAATGGGGCCGTCGCCATGGCTGGTACCGGAGCGGAGCTGTTAAGCAACCCCAGTTTAAAGCAGGCTTATCTGGGTATTTAGCTGGTCTCGGACCCTGACGGGCTAATTTGGAAGCGACCACCGATGCAAGATAAATTGCCTCCGCAGCGTTGACTGTAAGAGCCGATGTGGCCAAGTGGTTTGTGAACAATCCATCTTATAGTGCAACATGGTAACATTTCATCGTTTTGGTTAATTCTGGTTATCACGTTTGACCAATGTGAAAGCTGGAGCCTACTTAGTTGCCGCAGACCTTGCAGATCAAAGCATGTTGACGACACTTTACTCGCTCATCACCCAGGAGTTCCACGGCCATCCCCAATGGTCGTGGTAACCTTCACTCGTGTACGACGCGTTGCATGAATTCTCGACGGCTACGCTCGATAACCCCCGTGAACTTTCCATGAGTTTTCGACAGCTACGCTCGACAGCGTCCATGAACCTTCCATATTGCTGAATCCTAAACGGACAACCGAACAGAACCCGAACAGTTTCTGACCGTAGTTAGTCGCGTCCCTTTTGATACTCTGATTGGGCACCAGCATGGCTGACCAGAAAGTAACAATAGAGGAAAATGTGACTTCCCCTTGCGAATTGAATTCGTTGTCTCCTGCCTCCGAAGGATACACTTTAACCATTTCAACGATATGGTTGGTTATTCCAGAGGTACGAATACGCTAATTCACGGATACATTTACACCGTTTGACCTCCCATGTTGCATGCTATATGCTATACCAATACACCGATAAGGAAAGGGGGTCAGATGGGCAGATTACAGAAGGCAGAAATAGATAAGATTGCGAAGTACCGGAAGGAAGGTTACACACAAGCGGAGACCGCAGAAAAGGTAGGTGTCCACATCAAGTCTGTCCAAAAGTACGACCCGTTGCGCCAGCCCGCCGGTGGGGAAGCCATCGGTTTACCGCAGCCGATGACCACTAGAGACATGGTGGCGCTCCTGAAAACCCAGGGCGATTTGATTGACGCTGCTCTACTCACACTTAGATTCGAGACCAATGCTCGAAGAATAGTATGTCCGAAGTGCCTGGAGGGCAAGCTAGACGAGGAAAACGGCGTCTACACATGTCTAGACTGCGGTTATGCCATGAAACTGTTCGCCAACGTATGGCTAGACCAATAGAAATTGAATCAAGGGTTA
>JAZDPB010000061.1:0-2870 GCA_043797985.1 Chloroflexota bacterium | reverse complement strand
GCGCTGACCAATGAGCAGAGAGCCGCTCATTTTCAGGTGGATAATCAAAAAATCACCACTACTCAAACCGACGATAAAATACTTACCACGGCGGGAGATATCGGTGAGCTTTTGCCCAACGAGACGGGAGCAAAATTCCTTAGCTGAGGTCCGGCGGACGATTCCTTCCCAGAGCAGGGTAACGCTAGTAACCTCCCGCCCGATAATATAGGGCGATAGCTCGTTCTTTATAGTCTCTACTTCAGGTAGTTCAGGCATTTTTAGGCACTGCTTTCGTTCGAGGTCTTTTCAGGTAATTATACAGGACTATCGCTAGGGCAAGTAGTAATCCGCCCAGAAAAATGCCTCCGAGAGCGTCACTGGGCCAGTGTGCTCCCAGGTAAACGCGAGATGCCCCGGTAAGAAGAATCAACAATACCAGCCCGGACCGTAGAATCCAGATTATGGCTGGCCGATTGTTTAGCCCCGGTAACAGGTAGAAAAGGAAGCCATAAAAGACAACGGCATAGGCAATATGTCCGCTGGGGAAGCTATAATCGTTATTCCCCAACAATGTCTGAATGAGTCCGTCAGGGCGAGGCCGGCTAATCAACGATTTCAGAAGCCAGTCAAGCAGGGCAGCTAAGCTGGTTAGTGAGACGATGAAGATTGAGTCGAGTTTTTTGCCAGCACCCCAAAGACCAACGGCAACCAGAACGACAATGATAGCGGCTGGAATCAAAGAGCTAATGTAAGAGATTGCTTTCATTGTAGGGTTAAGAAAAGGCAGGTCAACCCCTTGTAGCCATAAGCTAATGGCAATGTCGCCCGGCAGGGTCGGGAATTGGCGAGCAAGATAGCAAAGTAACCCAAACAAGACAAGAAAACAGACGTAAACAACCAAATAAAACTTGCTGAGCCTGACTCTTATTTCAATTCTCCCCAGTTATTCCCCACTTTAATATCCACTCTCAACGGGACGCTGAGCGTTAAGGCGGTGGACATTATTTCAGGAACGAGATGACGCATTTCCCCCAACTCCTGCTCAGGCACTTCAAAAAGAAGCTCATCGTGCACCTGAAGTAGCATCTTGCTCTTCAATTGGCGCTTCTGCATCTCTCGGTACAGGTTAACCATAGCCACCTTTATAATATCGGCTGACGTGCCCTGCACCGGCATATTTATTGCCATGCGTTCAGCAGCTTCTCTCACTATTCGGTTGGCAGAGTTGATTTCAGGGATAGAGCGTCTCCTGCCCAGGAGTGTCTGGACATAGCCTTTATCCCTCGCCTGCTGCCTGGTAGATTCAAGATATTGTTTTACACCTGGATATTTTTCGAAGTAGGCGGTAATGAATTGGGTTGCCTCTTCTCGCGATAGCTCGGTTGCCTGTTCCAACCCGTAGCCACTCATACCGTAGATGACGCCAAAATTAACTGTTTTAGCCACCCGGCGCATATCCGGTGTTACCTGTTGGGTATCCACACCAAAGAGTCGGCTGGCGGTAGCCGCATGAATATCCTCATCCCGCTGGAAGGCATCAAGCAAGCCCTGGTCTTGCGATAGGTGGGCGAGTGCCCGCAGGTCGACCTGTGAATAGTCTCCACTGAGGAGGCAGGAACCGGGTGGTGCAATGAATGCCTGTCTGACCTGTTTTCCCATTTCACCGCGGATAGGGATGTTCTGCAGATTTGGGTCACTGGAGGAAAGCCGGCCGGTAGCAGTTCTTGTCTGATTAAAGCTGGTATGCACTCGCCCGGTCTTAGGATTGATCAGGCAGGGCAGGGCATCAATATAGGTTGATTTAAGCTTGGATAGCTGGCGATAATCTAAAACAAATTCAATTATGGGATGGACTCCGCGTAGTTCCTCGAGCACAGAGGCTTCAGTAGAATAACTGCCTCTTCTCTTACGTGCGGGTAATTTCATCTCCTGGAACAAAACGATACCCAACTGCTGCGGTGAGTTTATATTGAACTGGTGACCGACATTGTTATATATTTCAGTCTCCAGTTCGAGTAGCTGTTCACCAAGTTGGCGTGCCATCTGCCTCAATAACTCTGTATCCAGTGCTATCCCGCTTCTTTCCATGTGGATAAGGACGGGAACCAGCGGCATCTCAACCTCGGCGAATAATTGCCACAGCCCCTGTTTACGTAGTTCGGCACCCAGCAATTCAGTCAATTGTCCGGTATTGTCAGCATCGGCACAGGAGTAGTCGGCAGCCCGGGCTACCTCTATCTGAGACATTTTGAGTTGCTTAGTCCCTGTGCCGATAAGTGCCGTGATAGGTGTCATTTCGACGCCTAACCAGCTAAAAGCAAGAGCTTTGAGACCTAAAGATTTTTCACTCAGGAGGTAGGCAGCAACCATGGTGTCACATGCCAGGTTGTTGACGGTTACACCATACTCAGCCATCACAGTCGCATCATACTTGGCATTGTGGGCAAATTTAGCCAGAGCAGCATCTTCTAAAGGAGGTTTGAGACGGTTAATGACATATTCCAGAGGCAGTTGCTCCATCTGCCCCCAACCAACGTGACCAACGGGGATGTAATAAGCCTGACCTGGAATCAGCGACAATGATACGCCGACAAGCTGAGCCGACATAGCATTCAGGCTGGTTGTCTCCAGGTCAAATGCGACTGCCTTGGCTGCTGAGAGACGACCCATGAGTTCATCGAAGTCAGGGATGGTATTTATGATATGATAGTCTCGCTGAGATGGTGGCTTAGCTTTAACCCTAATGGCGGTTGCGGGTGTCTCTTTTTCCTCCTCGGGTAATCTGGGTAACAGGCTAAAAAATTCAAGCTCGCGAAAAAGCTCACTTACTCTATTCCGGTCGTAATGACTAACCTGGCAGTCATCCAGATTAAGGGTAACCGGTGTCT
>JAZDPB010000055.1:0-2533 GCA_043797985.1 Chloroflexota bacterium | reverse complement strand
AACAAGACCCGTATGCACAACCGGCTATCCAATATCCGAATTGCGCCTTTGCCAAGTATATCAGTCTTGCCCTTATTCAGTTCCATACATCCATCTCGCAACCGGTTTCGGAAGCACCGCCATGCTCCATAGAGATCGACCTTAAATTATTATCTCTTTAACTCGACCGACTTGGCCACTTTCCAAGCGGACTTTGATGCCATGGGGGCAGGTCAACTGAGTTCTTCTAGGGGCACCTTAAACTGAATCTCAGCCCTTTGGGCGTTGAACCACTTTAGCGCCTGAGGATGTAGTCTCTTTTCATCCTCAGGCTTTAAGCAAAGTATCCCAGCCAATTTGACCTCCATGCAGATTTTGACTATGATTACTAAAAGGTGAGAGCGAAGGAAAGCTCAAAAGTTCTGCCTATTGTCACCCCGGCTCCACCATAATGGGAGAAGTGATATTATGGAAGGGGTAATATATGAAGTCGTCAATATTTGATTTAACCGGTAAAGTAGCTATTATTACCGGTGGTGGGACAGGTATAGGAAAAGCTATTAGCCTTGCCTTTGCCAGTGAAGGAGCTGCAGTGGTAGTAGCCGCCCGTACCCCCTCTAGATTGGAAGAGGTGGCTAAGGACATTAAATCTAGGGGTGGTAAAGCAAAAGCGATACAAACCGATATTTCTGACCACGAGCAGGTAAAGCGGATGGTAGCTCAAACTATTGACGAGTTTGGCCAGATTGATATATTGGTAAATAATGCCGCCATAGGTACGTATAATAACGCTGATGTCGTCGACATGAGTCTGGATAACTGGCATAATTTATTAGCGGTAAATTTAACCGGGATCATGCTTTGTTCTAGAGAGGTGCTTAAATATATGATTCCCCGTAGAAGCGGTAATATTATAAATATTAGCAGTGTAGCTGGATTATCTGGAGTCCCTAAAGAAAGCCCGTATTCCGTCACCAAATGGGGTGTAATCGGCTTTACTGAAACCCTTGCTATCGAAGCAGGTAAATTCGGTATTCGTGTTAATTGCATAAGCCCCGGCGCTACTAGGACTCAAGAATTTGATGATTGGGTGAAGGTTGCGGCTAGAGATGGAGGTATCTCCTACGAGGAAATGATGAGTAAAATCACGGACAATAATGCCTTGAAGAGAATAGCGGAGCCGTCTGAAATAGCGGCTTGTACTGTGTTTCTGGCTTCAGATAATTCCAGCGCCATGACTGGACACAACCTCATCGCCAGTTGTGGCTTTCATTTAATTCACCCCAACATGATTCATTAGGTGTGACTATACACCAGAGCTTATTTTTAGAGGGAGGATTTTAGACAATGGCTGGATCAAGATATGGGAAAAACCTGGTGAGAAAACCCGTTTACGAAGTGAGTGCTGGTAAAGTAAAAGGCCGACAATATCCCACAATGACGCTCATGAGTAATGATCTTGTGCCGGGAAGCAACATCTATCTTGAAGTTGGCTGGATATGGGAAATGCCTGAGCCAAATCCCCATATCCTTGAACATTCGCATGATAAATATAACGAGGTTGTCCTTCATATAGGAGGTGACCCCTATAATCCCGAAGACCTTGGTGGCGAAATAGAGTTTGTAGTTGGTGGTGAACCACTCGTACTTGACAGAACCTCAGGACTATTTGTGCCGGCGGGTGTGAAACATGGTCCAGTAACCTGGAAAAAAGTTACACGACCACATTTGCAGATGGCGATAGTACTTGGTGGTGGCACCATAGCAGAGGCAAACCCAGGAGGACACCGTAAACAAAAAGTATAGAAATTATCCATATTATTTGAAAAAGCCTCAAGCTCTATGCGCCTATTGTCACCCCGGCTCCACCATAGGTACTATATGAAGTCATCATTGTTTGATTTAACCGGTAAGGTGGCGTCACCGGGGGCAGTAGAGGGATAGGGAGAGCCGTAGCTTTGGGTTTTGCCCAGGCTGGCGCCGATGTGGTCATAGCCGCCCGCTCTGCTGATGCGATTAAGGACACCGCGGCTCAAGTTCAGAAAGAGGGTAGAAAGTCATTAGCGGTACCTACAGATGTTCGAAATATTGACCAGATAAAGAATCTACTTTCTAAAACCTTGGATTCGTTTTTGATGGCGGCACAGCTCTTATGCACCGGCGAGTTTACTGAGAGCACAATACCACAGGGGGTTTATGCTGAACTGCGTACCGCCCACAATGCCTATCGCCGGCTGGTCAAGGAAAGGACCAGAATAACCAACCTGGTAAAAGGGCTTCTGGACGGACTCTTCTCTGAGTTCACCCTGGTCTTTAAAGACCCTTGTGCTTTGACGGCTCTGAGCGTACTTTCCATCTGTCCTATCCCCAGGGTGATAGCCGGGATGGCGGAGGATGAATTTGTGGCTACAATTGAAGCCCAGCACAAAGGACGACGCCTTATGAGAAGGAAACTGAGAGCGCTTCATTACTCAGCGAGAACATCAATCGGGATCGATGCCGGTGCCCGGTCGGTGTCTTATGAGATTTCATTCCTGGTAGAGAAACTCGAGCT
>JAZDPB010000052.1:0-18680 GCA_043797985.1 Chloroflexota bacterium | reverse complement strand
CGGTTGCGGGTGTCTCTTTTTCCTCCTCGGGTAATCTGGGTAACAGGCTAAAAAATTCAAGCTCGCGAAAAAGCTCACTTACTCTATTCCGGTCGTAATGACTAACCTGGCAGTCATCCAGATTAAGGGTAACCGGTGTCTGAGTAACGATGGTAGCCAGCTCTTTGCTCTGGCGGGCAACAGCTTCATTTTCCTTCAGCAAAGCCTGGAGTTTGGGCGGGCTTATCTCATCAATGTGGACATAAATTTGTTCAATGGAACCAAATTGCTGTATAAGTTTGACCGCTGTCTTTTCGCCTATGCTACGGACACCGGGGATGTTATCCGAGGGGTCGCCCTTAAGCGCTTTGAAATCGGCGATATGCTCAGGTTTCACACCATACTTCTGACTAACCGCAGTTTCATCGTAGCGCATGGTATCACTAAAGCTTCCTCTTGGTTTCGGGTAAAGTACACTCACCCTGGGTGACACCAGTTGCATAGCATCGGCATCGCCAGTAACGATTACAGTATCAATACCCTTTTCGCTAGCCTGGTGGCTGAGAGCGCCCAAAACATCATCGGCTTCATAGCCATCAATTTCAAAAATAGGGATACGAAAAGCCTCAACCAGCTGCCTGACCCTCCCCAGCTGATTGACCAGCTCTTCAGGGGTCTTGGGCCGTTGTGCCTTGTACTGGTCGAACAATTGGTGTCTGAAGGTCGGGGCGGCTTTGTCAAAGGCGATAGCATAATGGGTTGGTTTTAGCTCGTTTATCACCTTCATCAGCATTTGGGCAAAGCCATAAACAGCACTGACCATCTCGCCGGTTTTACTCACCGTCAGCGGGGGTAAGGCATGAAAGGCACGGTGGATAAGACCATTGCCATCAAACAGCACCAGAAGCGGCTTTTGCATAGGTCTAATTATAGCAGAGTGTTGGGATATCGGAAAACTAAGAGTACTGGTTCAGTACACACTGTTGACAACAGGACAGCTTTAACCGGGCCCTATTAATCGCAGACCATAAATTAGGCTTTTGTGTGAAATCGCCGGCGTGAATTATTAAGTCAACGTCAGCTAAGGCTTTCCCGCTGGCTCACTCCACCTTATTTTAGCATGTTACGTACGCTTTTCATCTGCAAATTAAATTTGGTATGCTTTTCAAAGCTCATACGGTAAGCAATTGCATAAGCTTGCCGATATCATCGACCTGTTCCAAATTCCAAATTAGTGAGAACAGCTCTTTCCTCTGGGCTGACGTTAGCAGGTCTCTAGTCAGGGAAGTAAATTTCTGTTCGATTTCTTCGTTAGTTAGTGGGTTCAGTTGATGGCCTCGATGGTACTGCACCAGTTCGGAGAATTTTTGCCCAGACCTGGTAACGAGTTCAACACGGTTGGCACAAGCATCCGGATAAAGATTATTGCACTCTTCGGTCTCCTCTACCTTTATTTTCTGCATCAGGTCAAGCAAATCGGGATTAAACAAGTACTTGTCATCAAAGTATCTTACTTCCAAAGTACCATACATCAAGGCTACAGCGACTACAAAAGGGATGCTGTGGTCAGCGGTCTCCCGGGTCTTGGGATGCCACTTTTCATCGTCGCCCGCCATGGCGCCCTTACCCGAACGAAATGTCCCAATGTTTACTCTTTCGATTTCATCTACACTGGATACCCTGGAACGTAGCTTGATTGCAGCATCGATAGCCGTCTGCGCAAACATACCACACGGATACCGCTTAATCATGATATCCATAATACGAAAAGGTCTACCGGGTCCACCAAACTCTTCCAATTTGAAGGGTCCAGTGACAACTTGGAAAAAACCAGAGCGGCCTTCAAAAATAGGGCTTGGACCGGTCATCCCCTCCTTCGCCAGAAAGGCAGCGAAAACAGCATTCCGTGCGGCATTAGCTACGGCACAACCCTTCCACATAGACAACTCGCCGGCACGAGCTTGTCCTAGCGAGATGTTAGGGGTAATGGCGAGGTTTATAGCCTGAACCATCTGCTCTTGAGAAAGGCCAAGTATTTTTGATGCTCCCATAACGCAGGAGATAACAGCGGTGGTAGCTTGGTCAAAGCCACCCCGGCGGGTTTCTTGGTCGGACAACCGGCAAAATACTTCGTAGGCCAGGACTGAGGCAACAATGACCTCTCTGCCACCAGCATGAATAGCATCAGCGCAAGTGACAATAGGTGCGAAGTTATCACTGGGATGACCTACTGCCTTACTGGCAAACCCGTCATTGAAGTCGAGATAGCGAATCATGACGCCGTTAGCGAAGGTTGCTAGTTCGGGACTTGACTTCTGACCGCTACCAAAGATAGTAGCCGGTGTATCACACTGGTAAACCTTTCCTGCAATCCGGCGGACTATTTTACTAGGTTCGCTGGTATAAGCCCCGAGGGCGCAACCAAAGGTATCCATAAGAAGACCCTTTGCCTTATGTACTACTTCTGGTGGGAGATCACCATACTGGGTTGAGGCTCCATAAGATGCTATATATTCGGCAATAGTATCCATTATTAGTCCTCCTGTCGGTATTGCACCTTAGCATAAGTGTCTCTCTCTTCTTATCGGGTCAGGTGTTGAGTCACTGGGCACCTCCTGACCCAACACCTGACCTTGGGGTTCTTCATTATTACTTGAGTTTGACTAATTCGAAGAGGATAGCACCAGTCCTACCCGGTTTCCACAGTACTTCGGCAACTTTCGTGTTGTCCGCTGCCCATTGCGTATTATTAACCCATAAGGGGCAGTGCCACAAGTCCTTTAATTCAAGCTCATTGAATTTTTTAGCAACCTCGGCTAACCTAGGGTCGTCTTGCTGATACTTCATCGACTCTTCGATAAGTGCCTTTACGCCTGGATTAGTCAAGCCGGCAGAATTTAGGGAGCCGCCACCCATCTGGCTTTCGCAAGCACCACCGCTATGAATTATGCCATTGTAAACTGGAACACTGTAGAGTGTTAGACCGCGGAGTACATTTGGGCTGGTAGGGTTCGAGTACGATGTGCTTCGTAAGGTCGATAAAGTCGCAGACTCCACAGCCTTAAGCTTGACTCTTATACCAACATCACCCAAATATGCTGATACAATTTGTGGTTGGGTCGTACTACCTGAGAAGGTTAGCGTAGTCTCAAAACCATTAGGGTAGCCGGCATCAGCCAGAAGCTGCTTCGCCTTCACCGGGTCATAGGGGAGAACTGGTAAGGTGGGGTCGTAGCCAAGGTTAAATGGGGCGAGAAATTGGCTCGATGGTAAATACACATCATAGAAAACCTTTTTGCAGATTGTCACCCGGTCGATGGCAACGCTGGCTGCCTGCCGGACACGTAGGTCCGTCCACTGGGTCGTCTCAGGGTACCGCAAGTCGTGGAAGCAGATAGCTTGCTGGCTAGAGTAGTTGACCGGGTAAATTTTTAGCCTCGAGTCTTTTTGCACATCAGGGATTTGTTCGACATTGGCATTTATCATGTCTACTTCGCCCGTTTTTAACATCGCCAGTTGAGTCATCGCCTCAGTAACGAAGACAAGGTGAACCTTCTCTACATAGGGAGTCTTGCGGTAATGGTTGACCACGGCTTCAACATTGATAAATTGGCCATCCTTAAAGTCAATTATCTTGAATGGGCCTGCCCCCACAGGCTTGGCGGCAAACCCTTGCTGACCCATTTTCTCATAGTAATCCTTGGGCACCATGCCTCCGGTATCGTTCAGACGATCAAAGATTACCGGGAAAGGCGCGCTGAGAAAGAACGTAACATGATAATCGTCCACTACTACAACTTCCTTAATGCTCTTCTTAAAATCACCGCTGTAATGATACATGCTGTCCTTGGCAGTGAACTTATCTATAGTGAATTTAACATCTTTGGCCGTAAAGGGGTCACCGTTGGACCACTTTACTCCTTGTCGGAGGGTGAAATCTATCTTCGACCAATCGTCAGCAATTTTCCATGATTCAGCCAGGGCCGGTAGCAACTTCGCATTTGAGTCTATACAAACCAGACTATCAAAAAGTAACATCTTTATGGGACACCCACTGGCGTTCAAAATAGTGAGCGGGTCGAGCGCATTTCTAAATTGCATATCTGTCAATGCCACTGTGAACTCGCCCTTGGGCCCTCCGGTGGTTGGTTGTCCGGTAGTTGGTTGTCCGGTAGTCGGCTGCTCGGTGGTTGGTTGTCCGGTGGTTGGCTGCTCGGCGGCTGGCTGTTCAGCGGCTGGTCCGCATGATGCCAAAAGGAGTCCTATTATTGTAAGCACCCCGGCTATCACCAGCAATTTACCTTTTCTCTTAACCATTTTTGTCACCTCCTAAACTCTACAATTACCAATCGGCTTTCGGCATTGGCCTCGTATTCGCTCAATAGTCTCTACTTCCTCCCTCGGCTTAACTGAGTCAAATTAAAAGGGTACTCGTCACCATCGTATTAGTCCAATGGTTTCGGTACCCTCATATATCTAAACATCCCTCTACAGGAGATTATAGGAGTGTAACTCTTTACATTACGTTTGTCCTTTACGTTAACACTTGTTTATATTAATGTCAATATCACGAATTATGACATTAATAATATAACCGCAATGATACAGCTTTATGATATTTGTATAAATATTTTGTATAAATATATAGAACTACAGGCCTTTAATCTCAACGAAGTAAACATTGCTCGCTTCCAAGCTGTTTGGCATATTATTGGTATGTGATTGCATACCTAGCTCCTTGAGGGTTGTTATTATGATTGATTTCATTTTCTTCTCATTGCGGTGAAAAAAGAGATGGCTACCACACCGGCAGTCGCTAGAGCCAAAACGAGAGACAAAATCAAGTTGACGCTTGAGAGCTTGAGCAATAGTGCACTCAATCCTACGCTCAGCCTCGCAGAGGATTATACTTGTGATTGAAGCCTTCTGTAACAAATAATCAATATGCCAGTGAATTTTCTTGTTCTCCTTAAAATGATGGCTTAGTCTGGCTCGAAACCCGCCCATCGCCGAGCCGACATAAGCATAGTAGCCACGATGGAAGCGAACACTTTTCAGACTACCGATGTTAATTTGTTTCGTCTCCGGGAGCTTAATAATGAGAACATAACTTCCCATCATTGGCTAAACCATTCCTTTTGCACCGGCAGTTTTTGCTGCTACTTAGTGTTAAAAACAACGTTATGGTAATAATTTAGAAATCACTGAGGGGAGCTTTATGGAGGGGTTTCAGGAAAGAGGTATCGTTATGTCTGGTAAGTACAAAGCGTCCGTTCTCATAGGTGAAGGTGGTAATGCCACAGGTATCTTGCCTGATGTTCCAGAAGTGTGAATTATCCAGCCCCAGCAGAGCACATATCAAGACCTTATTCACTACCCGATGAGAGACAATGACCGCAGTGCCCTCATATTTTGCGATTACCTCGTTCACTACAGCCATGGCCCTGTTCCTGACGTCATCCAAGCTTTCGCCCCCAGGTAGTTTCACCCGCTCGGGATGGTCAGCCCATTCGTCATAAAGCTCTTCGTATTTATCTTGCACTTCCTGACGGAGTAAGCCCTGCCATTTACCAAAGTCAAGGTCAACGAGGCCGGGGACAGTTTCTACCTTAAGCTGGTGGTACTTAGCTATTGTTTCCGCAGTCCTCAAAGCCCGTTTCAATGGACTGGAATAGATGGCATCTATTTTTACATTGCTTAAATAATTAGCCAGAAGTCCTGCCTGTTTTATTCCGGTTTCGTTTAGTTCAACATCGATTCTTCCCCGGAACATCTCTTCCACATTCCATTCTGTTTCCCCGTGTCGGGCTAGAATAATTTCTGCCATTTTGCTACTCACCCTGCCGATTTAACCTTTTCGGTGAATTCATGGAATCCGATAAGCTTACTCACAGTATTAGCGGCAGTCTCGGTGGTAAAATAAACCGGTATTCCCGCCTGCAGCAACCTTTCCCGAGCCTCAAGCCCAGCATCCAGTGCCCGAAGGCTCTCACCGATGGTGATAGTGATTACAAGTGGCTTGGTTAAAGTCTGAGCAGTGCTGACAATAACCTCGATAACCTTCGCCAGTTGCAGTTTCGCTTCATCTCGGCGTCCGTAGACGTCTAAGTCTAAACGGACGAGAATGAAATCTATTTGGGGGTCGGCATCCACTAATTTAAGTCCCTTGGGATAGAAAAAATCAGCCGCGGTGCCTATCGGTAGAGGACCCTCGACCGGGTTTCTGACACCGGAGCCAGCCTCAGGGGCAATCTTCTCCAGTTGGTTCCTGGTAGCCGGAAGAAAAGGAGGTACCTTCAGCCCGGCGCGCTCGCAGATATCGGTAGCGATGACCCCAAAGCCACCGCCACGCCCGATGAGGCCAACCCTTCGACCCTTGGGACAGGGCATGTGTTGCAGGACTAATATTATATCGGCAATCTCTTCCAGGGTATTTACCCGGATAACCCCGGTTTGTTTAAAGAAGGCATCCCAGATTGAGGCAGAGCCAGCCAGAGAAGCAGTGTGGGAGGCAACCGCTCCAGCCCCGCTCTCGGTTAGCCCCGATTTCAATATGATGACTGGCTTTGCCATCAGAAGACACTTCCTTATTGCTGCTAAGAACCGGCGTCCATCCCTGACTCCCTCAATATAGCAGGTGATAATCTCGGTTTCGTCATCATCTGCCAAGTACTCTAGAAAGTCAGGAGAATCGAGGTCAATCGCATTGCCGTAGCTGATTACCTTGCTAAAACGGATACCTCTGTTATTGGCTAGAGGAATAAAACGATTAGCTCCTGCTCCTGTTTGAGAAACAAAGGCAACGTTTCCTAGTTCCTTTGAGAAGCTGTCATTAAAGGTTACGCCTCCTGCTGGACAGTAGATTCCCATACAATTTGGGCCTATTACTCGCACACCACCCTCTCTGGCAATCGCCGCCACCTGCGCCTCTAGCTTCTTACCCTCTTCCTTGCCTATCTCGCTAAAGCCAGCCGTGTAAATGTGCGCCACCTTCACCCCTTTAGCTGCGCAGTCCCTCATCATCTGAGGAGCCAATCGTGCCGGGATATTGAAAATAGCGTAATCTATAGGGCCAGGCACATCTACGACTGTGGGATAGGCTTTTAAACCGTTTATCTCCGTCGCTCGAGGGTTAATCGGGTAGATATGCCCGGAATACCCGAAATGGAGCAGCCGAGCTACCCATCCGGTCCCTTGTCCACTGGCTGAGGCGCCAATGATAGCAATGGACTTTGGGTGAAAGATTTCATCCAGGGTATGATGTTTTTCTGAAGGCAATACCGTTACCCCCTTCTGGTGGTATCAGCTGCTACCCTTCTCTGGTGGTTTTTCTACCTTCTCAACCTCGATGGTGCATTCTGTTACCAGAGCAGCGAAGGCACCCAGAGCAGCCAGAACGGGGGCCATCATAATCCCCATCGCTGCGGCTGGTGCACCTATCGACAGCGGGATTTCCAGGACAGTCCGTCCCTGGTGCAAGACACGGACTCTTCTAATATTGCCTTCGTGTATAAACTGCTTGACCTTGTCGACCAACTGGCTTCCCGATACAGTAAATTTTTCGTTCGTAGTCATTTTTAATCTCCTGTTATTGTCTTCCCTCGCGCCCTTTGTATCGTTTGTTTACTTGGGTACAGCCTCCTTCACTGGATAGGCACATTTTTTCTACGTCTCCCCGAGTAAATTTAAAGCAGCCCCAGCACTGAAGCCCTCCGATGGAAAACAACTTTCGTTTATTTTCAGCGCGAATTTCATCGCAGAGCTTTAGAGCTATCTCACGAGGAATACTTTTATCTGCGGTCATAAGTAGGCCTCCCTGAGAGATTTACTACATATTAGGTAAGTCTCTGAGGGGTGTCAAGCATCATGGCCAAACCATAATCTGTGGATTCTTTAAGATGAACTGCTTATGTCATTGCGAAGAGCCCCGATTTTATCGGGGCGACGTGGCAATCTCTAAGGCAGGGGCGAGATTGCTCTCGCCTGCCAAAGAACTTGTTCGGCCTGCTTGCGCTAAAGCTTCAGCGGAGGCAAGCGGGCAGGCCTGACCCCCTCTCCTTTAAGGAGAGGGGGATTAAGGGGGTGAGGTTGAGGTTAACAACCTCTATTGGCTAGCCCTTTTTCATGGTATACTGTAGGGCATAAAGGAGGTTGATGTGAAAGGGAAGGATTTGCTTTCAATTTCTGACCTGAGTGGTGAAGATATTCTCTCGCTTATATCGGATGCTGTCGATATCAAAGCCAAGAGCTGGCCTTCTCTGCTTGACAGGAAGATATTAGCTCTTGTCTTTGAGAAGCCGTCGTTAAGGACCCGGGTCAGCTTTGAAGTAGCCATGAGACAACTGGGCGGGCAGGCTATCTATCTATCCCCGGCTGAGGTTGGGCTGGGGCAACGTGAGCCGGCTTCAGATGTCGCGCGGGTGCTCGGTCGCTATGTAGATGCCATTGTTGCTCGTACCTTTTCTCATCAAACTCTGGAGACTCTGGCTAGCTGCTCCGGTGTGCCGGTGATAAATGCTTTGTCTGATTTGGAACACCCATGCCAGGCGCTGGCTGACCTTCTTACTATTTATGAGAAGAAGGGAGAGCTGGTTGGTTTGACCTTAGCCTATGTTGGTGATGGTAACAATGTGGCCCACAGCTTACTGCTGGCTGCTTCGCTTGCCGGGATGAATTTCAGGATTGCTTCCCCACCGGGATATGCTGTTAATGACAGGATTTTGCGTCTGGCTCAGGACTACGCGGCAGATGGTGGAACGGAAATATTTTGTACTGAGGTGCCGCGTCTGGCAGTCAGTGGCGCTGATGTAGTTTACACCGATGTTTGGACGAGTATGGGGCAGGAGGCTGAAGCTGAAAAACGACGCTCGGTATTCGCTAACTACCAGGTTAATAGTGACCTTCTCTCGTTAGCCAAGGAGGATGCCATATTGATGCACCCTTTGCCGGCGCATTACGGTGAGGAGGTGGCGGAAGGCATTTTAGACAGCCCCCAGTCGGTGGTCTTCAACCAGGCTGAGAACAGGCTGCACCTGCAGAAGGCGTTATTAGCACAAATGCTGGGTGGTCTGGGTACCCCTCTGGCTGGTTATAGATAGTATACCTTACCCCCTTAATCCCCCTCTCCTGCAAGGAGGGAGGGGGAAATAATAAAGAGAGGGCGACCGCCCTCTTAAACACCCTAAATGTCAGGGGAGTCAAAGAGTAAAGAAAGGAATGAAGCTAGCTATTACGCAAATAGTGCTCGGGCTGTTCATTTCTATCGCCACAGCTTTTGTCATCGTGTTGGACCCGTCTACTTTCCACATCCGCATACGCCTACCCGGTAATGGCAACTTCCAGACGATTTTTAATCCTGACCTGAAGGAGGTAGTTGCGTCGTGCCTCACCATCCTATTGTTATTGCTGGGGCTAGCGGTGCTCGGATTTGGTATAGCCCAATTTGTGAAGAGGGCAATTGGGCAACGTTCTGAGAGCTTAATTCCGGAGTTGGAGCGTAAAAACATGCAGCTAGCTACTATAGAAATAGTGCTGGGGCTTTTAACTACTATCTCAGCATTTCTCGTTGTCGTCTGGGGCTTTCCGACTTCGTATTCTTACCAACTCCCTGGTGGTGAGAACATGCTTATGTTTTTCACCCCCGGAGGTGATTTTGTTATGGCTCAGCGACTCAGTGCTCTAGTATTTCTAATAGGTCTGGCGATGCTCAGCTGTGGTATCGCACAGTTTCTGAAAGCAAGAAGACGATTCCGTCATGCTGTAAAAGAAGGACAGGGTAACCGACTTCTAAAAGGGATGGTTATCTGAAAACCTACAGGGTGAGAGGTTGACGTGAGTAAGCCAATCGTAGCTATTATTGGAAGACAGAATGTGGGTAAATCTACCCTCTTGAATCGGGTGGCGGGTAAGCGGATAGCCATTGTCGAGGATTTGCCCGGTACAACCCGTGACCGAATAATGGCTGATGTTTCGTGGCGAGGGGTGGAGTTTACCATGATTGATACTGGAGGGTTGGAGCCAAAGCCTCAATCCACCATTGCTCGAGGGGTAAAGGCGCAGGTAGAGGTGGCTATTACCGAAGCTGATGCTACTATTTTTTTAGTGGATGTGAATGACGGGGTAGCGCCTTTCGATTTAGAGATAGCTAATATGCTTCGCCAGACGAGCAAACCCGTGTTGTTAGTGGCAAACAAGGCGGATAATGCCAAGCTTGAATCTCAAGCAGTAGAGTTTTACGAATTGGGGCTGGGTGAACCACTGGTAATTTCAGCCCATCATGGCCGGGGTACCGCTGAGCTACTGGATAAAGTCATCACTTTGTTGCCAGCGCCATCAGTGGTTGAAGCCAAGCCAGAGATTATGAAGGTGGCTATTGTCGGCCGGCCTAATGTTGGTAAGTCAATGCTATTAAATGCCCTCGTTGGTGAGGAACGGTCTATTGTTGATGATACTCCAGGGACTACACGGGATGCCATAGATACCCTACTTGACTTTCAAGGACAAGGTGTGCTATTTATTGATACCGCTGGTATCAGACGGCGGGGAAAATTAGGAGTCGGGGTGGAGCGGCATAGTGTAATGCGCGCTTTGTTAGCTATTGACCGGGCTGATATCGCCCTGCTTGTCATTGATGCCGTGGAGCCGCTTACAGCTCAGGATATGCATATCGCCGGCTATATCCAGCAAGCGATGAAGGGAGTTGTGCTTATAGTTAACAAGTGGGACCTGGTTGCAAATAAGGACATAACCGAATATAATAAGCACATTAGAAGTCAATTCAAATTTATGCCATACGCTCCTGTTCTATTCACCTCGGCTAAATTTGGGCAAGGGATAGATAATATTATGCCCCAAGTACGCCAGGTCTATCAAGAGAGATTCAAACGACTGCCAACCGCTGTAGTCAATAGTGTAGTCAGAGAGGCTGTGGCGGCTCATACCCTACCACGAGCCGGCAGCAAACAATTAGAAATTCTGTCTGCCACTCAGTCCGCAGTAAATCCACCGACTTTTACTTTCTCTGTCAACGATGCCAAGATGATACATTTCTCCTATCAACGCTATCTTGAGAACAAGCTACGCCAAGCATTCGGCTTCGCCGGGACTCCGCTTCGCTTCGTCTTTAAGACTAGGGGGTAAGTTATGATAATTGCCAAATTTATAGCTGTAGTTATAATCGGTTACCTTTTAGGTTCTATTCCCTTCGGTGTATTGATTGGCAGGCGGGTTGCTAAAGTCGATGTCAGGAATTATGGTAGTGGCAAGATAGGAACAACTAACGTATTACGAGTTGCAGGTAAGAAAGCGGCGGCTCTGGTAATTATTCTTGACATAGCGAAGGGGGGGGTAGCGGTACTGCTTGCCCGCCATGTATTTGGTGAATACCTGTTAATACCAGGCTCTGACCTGTGGTGGCGGGTAAGTGCTCCGGCTGCTGCCGCTTTAGCGGCTATGGCGGGGCATAACTGGTCAGTATTCCTCAAATTTCAGGGCGGGAGAGGTGTTGCTACCTTCTTCGGAGGGCTCATAGCTTTGTGCCCGGTGGCAGCACTTTTTGGGGGTGAGATGGTAGTAATGGGCGCTGGTCTGACCAGGTTCGTGTCACTGGGCTCTATCGCCGGAGCAGTGGGTACTTATACTGTGTTAATGCCTCTTACCATTCTTCATGGTTTCCCCATTGAGTATCTTTCTTATACCTTGATAGGCACAATAGCAATTATTGTCATGCATCGGGATAATATCGGCAGGCTGTTGGCTGGTAAAGAGCGTAAACTGGGTGAAAAGGCTGAGAAAGTAGGTTCGCCCCCTTCAAAGAGTATGGGGTGAAAATGCCCAAGGTTGCCATCGTAGGCACCACCAGCTGGGGAACAACCCTCGGCGCAGTATTAGCCCGTAAGGGAGTAGACATCAGGCTATGGGCTCGGACCAAGCAAGAAGCCAGTGAAGTGATGAATTCCGGGCCTAATTCAGACCTCCTAAGTGCCATCAAGTCTTCCCACCGGCTATCTGTTACCAGCTCTCTTAGTGAGGCGTTAGCTGGAGTAACAGCCGTCATCCTGGCAGTGCCATCACAAAGCATGCGACAGAATATAAAGCTGGTTGCCAAGCACCTTGATAAGTCGATGCTGATAGTGAGTGCCGCTAAAGGTCTAGAGATTGACAGCGGCAAGCGCATGTCTCAGGTAATTGCTGATGAGATAAAGCCTGGCTTTCAGTCTAATATCTGTGTTCTCTCCGGACCTAACCTCTCTCAGGAAATTCTTAATGACTTACCAGCAGCGACAGTAATAGCTGCTGAGAATGAAGCCGTTACTAGAAAAGTCAGGAAGCTATTAACAACCCCTAATTTTTGCGTATATACTAATACCGATGTTGTCGGTGTCGAGTTAGGAGGCGCGCTTAAAAATATTATCGCTCTCGGTGCCGGCATAGCCGATGGTCTGGGCTATGGTGACAATGCCAAGGCTGCCCTAATTACCCGAGGTTTGACTGAAATAACCGCTCTTGGAATTGCCCTCGGGGCAAATCCGCTCACCTTTTCTGGACTGGCTGGGCTGGGTGATTTGATTACCACTTGTGCCAGTCCGTTGAGTCGTAATCACCATGTTGGAGTGGAGTTAACCAAGGGACGCTCGCTAGAAAAGATAACAGATTCGATGGCTGGCGTAGCTGAAGGGGTGAGTACGACGCTAGTTGTCTGGAAGCTGGCACAGCAGATGGGACTAGAGATGCCCATTACGGAAAGAATCTATCAAGTGCTGTATGAGGGCGCTGACATCCGTAAGACTGCGGCTGACTTGATGGCAGTCGAGGCTACACATGAGCTCGCTGGTCGAAAGTGGAAGCTGTTCTCCTTCCTCGGCTCCCGAAAGCGTTCCTGAACGATTAAATTACTTCACCCCTTTTTTGCCGGTCCCAGAGTTTTAGCTAGTTCCTCAAATAGGCGGCGTTGTCTTTCCGTTAATGACTCAGGAGTGACTACCAGGAGTGTAATGAGCTGGTCACCACGCCCGTTGCCACGAAGATGCGGGATGCCCTTATTCTTAAGCCGAAAGACTTTACCTGTTTGGCTGCCAGCGAGAATCTTGAGCTTTGTGTTACCCTCAAGTGTAGGCACCTCGACCTCAGCACCGAGAGTAGCTTGAGCAAAGTTGATTGGTAGTTCATAGAGGATATCGTCACCCTCTCGCGTGAAGAATTCATGTTGCTTGACCGATAAGCTCAAGTAGAGGTTCCCTGATGGGCCACCCCTTGAGCCTGCATCGCCTTCACTGCTGAGGCGTATCCGGGAACCATCCTCAACGCCGGCAGGAATCTTGACGCGGAGGCTACGCGGGTGTTTTTCTTTACCTGTACCCCGGCACTGTGGGCAAGGCTTGGTGATAATTCTACCTTCGCCCTGGCAGCGAGGGCAGGGAGTAATGTTGGTGAAACGGCCAAAGATACTCTGCTGGACTCGGCGTACCTGCCCTGTGCCGGAACAGTTGGGGCATCGCTCGGGTTGAGTGTTCGGCTCGCTGCCAGTACCCTGGCACATAGAGCAATTTTCGGTGCGTAATATATCTATTTCCTTTTCGATGCCAAAGGCTGCCTCCTCCAGGGTAATAGTGATGCGGCGGTGAAGGTCAGCACCGCTTTGTGCTGTTTGACGGTTAACAGTGGTTGCCCCCCCAAAGAAAGCGTCGAAGATATCACCAAAACCACTGAAGTCAAAATTCTCGAAACCCTGCCCGAAGAGTTCTCCTCCGCCACCATGCCCGAAGCGGTCATAGGCAGCCCGTTTATCCGGGTCAGAAAGCACTTCGTAGGCTTCGTTTAGCTCCTTGAACTTCTCCTCAGCCCCATCATCGTGGTTATGGTCGGGGTGATATTTGAAGGCTAGCTCACGAAAAGCCTTCTTTATTTTTTCCTCGCTGGCATTTCTGTCTATACCGAGGACCTCATAATAATCACGCTTTACCCGCATGAAATTCTACCTTCCGCAGAGGGCCTAAAATTAATTTGATATCCATATATTATAGCATGTTATATCAAGATACTGCACTTTTTAGTCTCAATGTTTTGTTAACCTCACCCTCTTAATCCCCCTCTCCTTATAAAGGGGCTTGTTCCAAAAGTCATTGCGAGGAGTCCCGATAAAGTCGGGACGACGAAGCAATCCGTTCTCAGTGGATTTTATTACGGATTGTTCGCGGAGTTTACCCTGAGCGCAGCGTGAGGGCTCAGAATGACATAAATGTATTACTTTTGATACAAAGCTCCTTAAAAAGGAGATGGGGAAACTAAAAGGAGGGGGCTAAGCCCCCTCCTTTATTCCTGCTGTTCTAGTCTAAACCTCTCTGAATTCACCCTCGACGGTGCCTTCTCCCCCTTTTCCTTCGCCGCCTGGTGGGGGTGGTTCAGCTCCTGGAGGTGGGGGTGGCTGCTGCTGTTGTTGTTGCTGCTGCTGGTAGATAGCTGCCCCTACCTTTTGCAAGGAACCATTTAGCTCCTGCGCCGTCCGATTGATAGCCTCAGTATCTTTCCCTTGTAGTGCTGAGCGAACTGCTTGAATCTTGCTTTCTACCTCTTGGTTCAAGTCTGCAGGTATTTTATCTTTCTGCTCCCGTAGCGTCTTTTCCGCAGTATACGCCAGATTATCAGCATTGTTACGTGCTTCCGCTTCCTCACGTCGCTTGACGTCCTCAGCAGCGTGCATCTCCCCTTCCCGCTGCATCCGTGCTACTTCCTCCTTGCTCAATCCACTGGAAACGGTGATGGTAATCTTTTGCTCCTTGCCCGTACCCTTATCCTGAGCCTTGACACTGAGGATGCCATTGGCGTCAATGTCAAAGGTAACCTCAACCTGCGGTAGACCCCGTGGCGCCGGCAGTATGCCATCGAGCATAAAGCGTCCTAGCGTCCGGTTATCTGTCGCCATAGGTCTCTCACCCTGGAGAACATGGATTTCCACACTGGGTTGATTATCGGCAGCGGTACTAAAAATCTGGCTCTTGGAGGTAGGAATAGTGGTATTGCGGGGAATAAGAGGGGTCGCCACTCCACCAAGGGTCTCGATGCCTAAAGTGAGGGGGGTAACATCGAGTAATAGCACATCCTTGACCTCTCCCTTGAGCACTCCAGCCTGAATAGCAGCGCCGACGGCTACCACCTCATCAGGATTGACTCCCTTATTCGGCTCCTTACCAAAGAATTGTTTTACCTTCTGCTGAACTAGCGGCATCCTCGTCTGCCCACCAACCAGAACCACCTCGTCAATCTGTGCCGATGTCTTTCCTGCATCATCGAGCGCCTGCTTGCAAGGCCCAAGCGTTTTGTCCACCAGTTCCATTACCAGTTGTTCCAGCTTCGCTCGGGTAAGGGTGAAACTGAGGTGCTTGGGACCGCTAGCATCCGCAGTGATAAAAGGCAGGTTTATCTCGCTTTGCTGGACAGTGGATAGTTCAATCTTGGCCTTTTCGCCGGCTTCCTTGAGTCGCTGTAGAGCCGTTCTATCCTGCCTCAGGTCTATACCCTGGTCTCGTTTGAATTCCGCAATTAACCAGTCTATAATCCTCTGGTCAAAATCATCACCACCCAGATGCGTATCGCCGCTGGTGGATTTGACCTGGAAGGTGCCTTCGCCAATCTCCAGGACGGATATATCGAAGGTACCACCACCGAGGTCGTAAACGGCAATAGTCTCTTCCTTCTTCTTGTCCAATCCATAGGCAAGTGAGGCAGCCGTTGGCTCGTTAATTATTCGTAACACATTGAGCCCGGCTATGGTACCAGCATCCTTGGTTGCCTGACGCTGGGCATCATTGAAGTAAGCGGGTACGGTGATGACGGCTTCGGTAACTTTTTCACCAAGGTAAGCCTCGGCATCTGTCTTTAGTTTTTGCAGAATCATCGCCGAAACTTCGGGCGGGCTGTATTCCTTACCCCCCATTACTACCCGCACCTCATTATTAGGTCCCTTTGTCACCTTATAGGTTTTGCGGCTGGCATCTTCTTCTACTGGTAGTTCGCGGCCTGCCGGCTCTCCCCACTTGCGCCCCATAAATCTTTTAATACTATAGACGGTGTTTTCTGGGTTAATGATAGCCTGACGCCTGGCAAGCTGCCCTACTAGACGTTCCCCGCTCTTGCTTACCGCAACAACTGAAGGGAAAAGGTTACCACCTTCAGCAGAAGGGATGACTACCGGCTCCCCCCCCTGCATTACTGCTATCTCACTGAACGTTGTCCCTAAATCAATTCCTACAGCTCTTGTCATGAATTATGCCTCCTTCTGTCTATCTATTATCCACTACCCACCACTACCTGACTTGGTCGAATAACTCGGTCACGAAACTTATACCCCTTTTGCATTTCTTCGATTACTATGCCCTCTTTACCATTGCCTTGCCTTAGCGCTTCGTGTAAACGGGGGTCGAAAGGTTCTCCCACTGCCTCAATCGGAGACAATCCTTGTTTCTCCAGATTGGCTCGCAGTTTGCGCCCGATGAGCTTAAAACCCTCTAACCAGCTAGGCGCTTCGGCATTAGATGGAAGAGAAGCAAAAGCTCGTTCCAAATCATCGAGGATTGGCAGCAGATTAAGCACCAACGCCGCGTTGGCAAACTGGCGAATCTCCTCTTTTTCCTGTTCGCTCTGCTGCTTGTAGTTAACGTAGTCTGCCTGAGATCTTTGCCAGTTAGCCAAGTAGCGTTCGGCTTTTGCCTTTTCTTCGGCTAGGATTTGTCTTAATTTCTCAGCACTCTCTTGCTCAGTGATTTCTGATTCTATTCTATTATCCTCGGTTTGACTTTCGTTTGTCATCATCACTACTATCTCTTACTCCTTCTATACACCAGAAGGGGAGTTATTACGATGGGGATGGTTTCACCTTTTAATTGGCAGTATCCCTGTTCGGTTCAGCAGGCATTTCTATCTTGTATAGCTTAGCTGCCAGCCCGCTGAGCACCGATGCCAGATAACTTACGGCAGCGATAGTGCGGGCGTAAGGCATGCGTGTAGGTCCGACTACACTAATGGTACCAACTGCCTCTTCAGGTAGACCATATTTGCTGATAACCACACTGTAATCGCAAATCGCCTCTTTTTTATTCTCTTTTCCTATGATTACCTTCACACTATTGGTGGTTAGCTCTAATGGCAGGATGCTCCTCAACAGGTTTCGCTGTTCTACTAGTTCCATCAAGGTCTGCGTCATCCGTTGATTACGGGCAAATTCGGGCTGGTTAAGGGTCAAATACAAACCATTGAAGTACGACTCCTCATGCTCCTGGTTATCTTCAAGTTCCATTGCTTTCACCAGGCAATCGGCCATCGGCTGTTCAGTAGAAGAAAGGCTCATTTCTTTAGTTAAAATCTCTGGGGCGGTTAAGCCAGAATAAGCGGCACTTAGCTTATTAGCGATGATCGTTAGCTCCGGCTGTAACATAATCTGCTCGAAGGTTATTAAGTGCTGTCTTACCTTGCCACCGACAAGGACAAGGATAACCAGCACCAAGAAGTCGTGTAAACTGATTAACTCCAGATGCTTAAATTTGCAAGCTCCTGGCTTGGGCATGGTGATTACAGCTACATTTTGAGCCATTCGAGCTATTAGCGTAGTAGCGAGGTTTAACCATTCGTCTAACTCGCTCTCTACCTGGTGGAAAATGTGACTTACCAACAACTGTTCGGCTAATGGGAGCCTAACGTCACCCAGAGACTCCACATAATAGCGGTAACCTTTATCCAAAGGTATACATCCGGCTGAGGGATGAGGACGAGTGATGTAACCCTCGTCCTCAAGGTGTGCCATCTCATTACGGATTGTAGCTGTACTTATCTTCAAGTTACAGCTGTCGGCGATATTTTGTGATGGCACCGGAGTTGTCTTATTTATGTATTGCTCTACAATAGACTTGAGTATCGTCCCTGTCCTTGGAGATAACATATTAACCTCGATTAGCAGTCTAAGCCCTAGACTGCTAATATTATTTAACACCTCTCGTCACTGATTGTCAAGAGGAACTGGTATATTAACTGAGGTTGTTTATCCTCCGTCCCCCTTCCCATAATAGGGAGATGAAATCCTTGCATAAAGGGGTGTGTAAGCTAGAGAGGGGCGGAGCCCCCCTCTGCAATCTCTTCCCTCTCCCCTTCATAAGGGGAGAGGGATAAAGGGTAAGGGGTTAGTAAACAATCTCCACTAGCTTTCGATTGACCAATAAACTTGCCTATGCTATATTTAGTTGGTTCAGATAAATGGATATTAACTGGTTAGGACATTCTTGCTTCGTAATTAAAGGTACTAGCGCTACTATTATTACTGACCCTTATCCCCCCGATTTGGGTTACTCATTAGGCAACCCAACTGCTCGCATCGTAACCGTGAGTCACCAGCACCCTGGTCATTCTTACGTTCAGGGTGTTGCCGGTGAGCCAAAGCTGGTTACTGGACCAGGGGAATATGAAATCAACGGTGTCCTGATTGCTGGGGTGTCGACCTTTCATGATGCAGAAGGGGGTAAGAAGAGAGGTAAGAACACGGTCTATATCATCGAGGTAGACGGGGTAGTAGTATGCCACCTCGGTGACCTGGGACATGTGCTGGCTACGACACAGATAGAGGAGATAGACAATGTAGATGTGCTTCTGCTTCCGGTAGGCGGAGTGTCCACAATCAATGCTACTATGGCTGCCGAGATAGTGAGGCAGCTAGAGCC
>JAZDPB010000047.1:0-4309 GCA_043797985.1 Chloroflexota bacterium | reverse complement strand
TGGGGTTTTTGCTTTTTCCGGAGGGGAGGCATTGCTTAGAAAAGACGATTTGCTGGCGCTTATGGATAGGGCGGATACTTTACCCAAAATTGGTTCCTACCAGCTTCTTACAAATGGCTCCCTTCTAACGGAAGAAATTGTTACACATTTGAAGGGTCTTCGCAAGTTGGCTGCCATTCAATTATCTTTAGAAAGTTCCTCACCAGAAGTAAATGATTCCGTTAGAGGTAAAGGCACCTTTGAAGAAACTCTTAGAGCTATTAAATTACTGACGAAGAATGGTTTAAGGATAAAAATATCTACCACCATCAGCCAATTAAACTACCTTGATATCCCCACGCTTATCAAGTGGGTTGACCAAAAAGGCGTGGATGAAATAGGGTTTGATAGGTTAATACCTTCTGGTAAGGGCAAAAATCTTTCTTCCCTAACTAAAGAAGCACTCCAGCAAGTCTATGGCATGATCTATAGTTTGGCACCAAGCACTAAGAAGGTTACGGTAGTTATGCGCCGTCCTCTTTTTTGCCTGATTGCCCCTGAAGACAAAGAAATAGGGGCTATGTGCTCAGCAGGCATTAACAACTTGTCCATTATGCCCGATGGAACAATTTACCCCTGTCGGTGGTTACCCATCCCTATTGGGAATATTACAGATGTCGACTTAGACCAGATGTGGCATAATGATATTGTGCTTACCAGACTTCGGAGAAAGAAAGAGCGCAAAGGTAAATGCAATGGTTGCCCTTTCCTTTTAAAGTGCGGGGGTTGTCGTGGAATGGCTTATTTTCATAGTGGTGATTATTTAGCGGAGGACCCTCAATGCTGGCGTTAAAAGCTCACGACAATGTTGGTCTTGCTCCCAATATAGCGCTGTATGGTGACGCCCGGAATGATTTCTTCCTTGCGTTCAACGTTATAACAGGAGAGCAATTTAGCCTAAATTCTACTTCTTTTTGGGTGATGGAATCAATTATGAAAAGCATGGAGTGGGCTAAGCTAAGGGAATCATTCTTTCGGAAATTTGAACTAGAAAGGTCCCGGAGTGATAAGGACTTAGATAGGTTGGCCAGCCAGCTTCTAGAGCTGGGTTTGGTGGAAATAAAAGGAGGTGAAAAACAATGAAGAAAACGAAGTACACGCAGCCCAAGGTTGAAAAGGTCGACCGGATTGCATTCCCCTGTGAAGATCAAGGAAAAGATATAGAGGCGGAATATACATGCAGTGGCACTGGCTGGAATTCGGGAACAGGCCGAGGTTGCCTTGATGTTTTTGGCAAGTGAAAAGGGGCCCACCTTCGGCGGTCTAAAAGGGGACCACCCCGGGTAAAAATATATAACTTAGTTTACATCTTTCTTCTTCCTCCTCAAGCTCTCCTTAAACCGGTAGCTATCTCCATTCATCTCCAAGATATGGCCACGGTGAGTCAATCGGTCTAAGAGGGCTCCGGTTAATGCCTCATCGCCGAAGATTTCTTTCCAGCGGGCAAAATCCAGGTTAGTGGTGATAATCATGGAGCCCCTTTCATACCGTGAAGAACAAAAGGTAAACAGTGCTTCGGCCCCCTCTTTGGTGAAGGGTACAAATCCCAATTCATCCAGAATTATCAGGTCACATTTGGCCAAGACCGCTTCAAGCCTGCCGAGCCTTAGTTGTGACTGAGCTTCCAGTAACTCATTGATAAGTCCGGCGGCAGTATAAAAACGGACTCTTTTACCCTGGCGGCAGGCACAAACTGCCAAACTGATCGCCAGGTGGGTCTTACCGGTACCATAACTGCCGATGAAAATCACATTCTCCCGGCGGTCGATAAAGCTACCCCGGGACAGCTCCAATACCAGTGCCTTGTTGACTGACGGGATAGTGCTAAACTCAAAGCTATCAAGCGTCTTGATGACGGGGAAGCGGGCTCGAGACAATCTCAGCTTCTGAGCATGCTCCTCCCGCTGCAGCACTTCTCCTTCAAGGAGAGCAAACAGGTAATCCTGGAAGGTCCGGTTATTAGCTGCGGCTTCTTCTGCCAACCGGGCATAGTTTTGGGCTACCACTGGCATACGCAGCCGCTTGAGGTAGCTCCGGATCTGAAGGTCGTTACTCATGTTAGACCCCACCTCCGGAAGCAGTTACCAGTCTCAGCTCATCAAACCGGCTCAGGTCAGGCAAAATTACCCTCACCTGGTCCAGATAGAAGCTTTGGCCTGATGGAATCACGCCGACGTAATTACTCCTATCCACAAGCTGCCTTACCCGTTCGGCATCCGCCCTGTTTTCCGAGAGTGCCTGTCCCATAGCTAGCTCCAGGTTGTCCCGGCCATAGCTTCTGCCCAGGACCAACACCTGTAGAAATTCACGCACTCCAGTTCCGTCACCCCGTTTGGAGAGGGATTCCAGAAACTCCCGGTAGACCTCCGGCATTTTCCAGTGGCGTACCGGCTTAGCATAGGGAAACGCACCCGGACGCTGGATCAGTAGTGGCAGGTAGTGCTCTACATTCATGATATCCTGTCCCTTGCCGTAACAGCGCTCATGGCTGGCAATCACCCTGTCGCCACAAGCGACCTCAACACGCCAAACATAGGCCTGCAGAGTCAGTTTAGCGATGCCGTATTCTACTGGTACCGAGTAATGGTTGTTATCAAAATTGATCAGGCTCAAATGGTTGGCTTTCACCGGACGGCTTACGCAGCACCGGTAAGGAATCCGCGGCAAGGGAAGGAGCTTTGTCTTCTCCTGCTCCCAGGCTTCACCGATGGTTATCTCTTTCCCTGCCACCAGCCGCCGGTCATCTTCCCGCAATCTTTCCAGTAGCATCCAGTTTAACTCCTCAAATGACTTTACCCTGGGAACCGGGACGAAATAGTTACGCCGCATGTAGCCCACCAGGCTTTCTACCCGTCCCTGTTCCTGGGGATGGCGTGGCATAGCAAAATGGGACTCAAAGAGGTTGTGGGAACGAAAGGCGACAAAAGCTTGCTGCTCTTCGCGATTCCTGCCACGGAGGACCTTCTGCACCGCCTGGGTAAGATTATCGTAGCTAACACGGGCGGGTATCCCTTGATACCAATTAAAGGCCTGATACTGTCCCTCAAAGAAGGCTTCCTGCCGCTGGGTGGGAAAAGCCAT
Organism: Chloroflexota bacterium; assembly: GCA_043797985.1. Taxonomy (GTDB): domain Bacteria; phylum Chloroflexota; class Dehalococcoidia; order Dehalococcoidales; family UBA2162; genus JAZDPB01. The sequence continues at coordinate 1,189 of JAZDPB010000047.1, read as the reverse complement.
TACAAAAGGCCTGCCGGAATACGAGAGCTTCGTGCAAAGCACCTGTACCGGAATGAGCTTATCGGCCATGTACACGTATGCCTCTCCCCAGTCACACTGGGCATCGGTGCCGGGGTCAAACTCCAAGGGAATATACATCTCCTGAAAATTATGTCTTAGCCGGCTTACATATTCGCGCACGGTACGTTCGCCGCCGGTGAAATGATGCTCGCTAATTAGCCTTTTATAAATGCGTTGAGCAGTATGCCGTTGCTTCTTCGGCTGACTCTTGTCTTCTTCCAGCCACCTTTCAATAATAGCCTTAAATTGGTCCATGACCGGGCATTGTCTTGCTCTTGTCAGATGATATTGAGGTACAGATGCATCCGCAATGGCTTTTCTGACCGTCTTGCGGGAATGGTTTAATTCCCGGGCAATCTCCCGAATACTATGCCGCTGAATGAAGTGTAGTCTTCTGATAGTTTCTTTTTCGTCCACCTGAATCATTCCTTCCTCCGGTAGCTGTGTATTTCTCACAAGCATACCGGATTTTCTATTTCAGGTGGTCCCCTTTTCGAATGCCGTTTCTTTTAGAACTGGTTCCCTTTTATTATGCCGGAAACACATCTGCCACTCCATTTGGATTCTGGTGAACAAGCTCTACCCTGCAGGTTATCTTGACTTACAGGGTACTGCATCGTTATTATACTATCAGTTCACAAATGGCTTCCAAGAAGGGGCTTTTGAGGAGACATTTCGGTGGCATTGTGTCCGAAGTGCGGTACAGAGAATCTATCGACGAGCAAGTTCTGCCATCAGTGTGGTGCATCACTGGCTCTAACGGCACCACCAGCACCGGAGCTACCTTCGGCACCCCCACCAGCGCCGAAGCAGCGTAAACATCAAAAACCGGCTTCGCGGGCAGGAAATATTATTATGGCCTTGGTGGGAGTAATCGTTGGCATTGGCCTTTTTATTCAATTAGTTCATCCCTTCGGCTTAAACTTGACTTTTAAGGAGGGATTAAGCCGGACGGGACAAACGCCTACGCCGAAGCCTACTCCTACTCCAACGAAAACTGTAAGCCCAACTATAGAACCTACAATGCCTGTGTTCAACGAGGAGGCAACCAGGCGAGAGACTATGGCGGTTCTGATAAAGGCTGCTGAGGCCATATCTAGTGGGGATAAGGCGGTGTTTGTGAATGAGC
>JAZDPB010000022.1:0-38972 GCA_043797985.1 Chloroflexota bacterium | reverse complement strand
TGTGGATTCGAGGTTGCTGAATACTTCGGGGACTATGACCGATCGATGTACTCAGACAGATCACCTAAAATGATATTCGTGGCGAAGAAGATAACTACCAGGAAATGAGTGTATTCGCCCAGAAACAATTGTCCAGATTGTGTGACCATAATAAGAAGGCTGGGTATCTGCGTAGATATCCAGCCTTCTCTGACATTCTTATGCCCGTACTATTAGGCCTTGCCTATTCTGAACATTTTAGTCCCACACGAGGGGCACACACCCTGAGTTGCCGCCCTACCATTTTTCATAGTTATGGCCCTCGCATTTCTCATTTCCTTCTTGGTATATTTGGCTAAACAATAAGTCATTCTCTCCTAGGATGTCAATAACCACGTATAAGCTAACTAACACTTAGCCCTATTTGATAGATAACATCATTCGAAGAAAGTAAATCATCGGGGCGGCTATTTCGTCCCACGCCCCATTTCGACAAAGAGGCAAGTTTATAACGCAAGTAATGATACTGGTCAACTTAACCGCTAAAAGTGGCTAGATTTTGAAATGAAGCCTATTGTAATAGTTTACATAATATATCCGCACCTCCGGGGAACGTCTTGTTTTTTACGATTGATAATGCCATAATACAGGGATGCTAAAAAAAGGAGGTAGGTAATGGAAAACCCGGAAAAAATTGTACTAAATGGGGGGCTTGCTTACCTAACTCCTGAGTGTATGGCTCAGCTTTGTGACCTAATAATTATGAGGCTGAACGAAATGGGTCGATGGGGGCTTGCTTCCCAAGCAAGACGTCGTGGGTTCGAATCCCATCACCCGCTCCAGTCCAGCAATAAATGTATGACTTTTGCCGCTTTATTCTGAGTCGAGACCGACAAACCTCTGGAAATAGAAGCAACCAGAGGTTTCATTCTAAAATGTGGCTTCCAGAATGGGGTAGGATAACCAGATAAGGTTATGATAATAAAGAAAAAAAAGATATTCTACGGCTGGTGGATTGTACTGGCTTCCTCCATCTTAAATTTCGTTAGTGGCGGTACTTTTGCATATGGCTTCACTGTTTTTTTTAATCCGATAAGACAAGCCTTTGGCTGGAGTGCGGCAGTAACATCTTTTGCTGCCAGCTTCCGGGGTCTGGAAACGGGATTTCTAGACCCGGTTGTCGGTTATCTGGTTGATAAAATCGGCCCGAGGAAGCTGATGCTCTGCGGCTGGGGTGTTGTTGGTCTGGGCTTTTTATTGTTGAGCCGCATAAACTCTCTCTGGCAATTCTACGGCGCGTTCTTGATTGTGGCGACAGGCATGTGCTTCGGCTCATTCGTGGTTGTGGTTACCGCTATAGCCCACTGGTTTCACAAAAAGAGGAGCCGGGCTTTGGCTCTTATCTATGTCGGGATGGGTGCCAGTGGTATTATTGCTCCATTATTAGCTTTATCCATTAATCAATTCGGGTGGAGAACGAGCCTGGTTATAATCGGCATTGCCTCATTAGTTATCGGAATTCCACTCAGTGCATTGATGCGGCACAAACCTGGTCAGTATGGTTACCTCCCTGATGGCGAGACCAGAGAAACAATGCCGGAACCAGCAACTGTACCACAGCCTACTACATCAAGTGAATCAGAGCATGTGTCAAGCTCTTCAGCCATAGATTTCACCGCTAAGGAAGCAATGAAGACTCGAACCTTCTGGCTGTTTTCCCTTGTGTTCTTATTCCAGCATACTGCGACGAGCGCGGTTATGATTCACATAGTGCCCTACCTGGAGAGTGTAAACGTCCCTTCGGCGATAGCTGCTACCGCGGTAACGGGCATGACTCTCTGTAGCCTTATCGGCAGGCTGGGTTTTGGCTTTCTAGGCGATTTTGCCAACAAGAGATATCTTATCGCCATAGCCCTTGCCGTTCAAACTCTCGGTCTTTTCATTTTCTCCCTTGCTGATGTGAGCAAGCCATGGCTTATCGTTCTTTTTCTGCTCACCTATGGTCCTGGCTTTGCTGGAACAATACCATTGAGGCCGGCACTGCAGGCGGATTATTTTGGCATCAGAAGCTTCGGCACGATTATGGGATGGATGGCGCTTATAAGCATGTTCGGTGGGTTAGTCAGTCCGGTGTTTGCCGGATGGGTCTACGATACTACGGGAAGCTATCGCCTGGTCTGGCAACTTTTTGCCCTGACCACAATTCCAGCAATACCCCTGATATTACTGGCTAAACCACCAAGAGCCAAGCAGTAATCATAAGTATGATTCCTAACGTCAAAAATGTAGAAACCTTTAGAACAAAAAACAGAACGGGAAAAATAGGATAACGTCATGATAAAGAAAAAAAAGATATTCTACGGCTGGTGGATTGTGCTGGCTTCCTCATTAATAAATATCGTGGGTGGTGGCACATATATCTTTGGCTTTACCGTCTTTTTTAACCCGATAAGGCAAGCTTTCAACTGGAGTGCGGCAGTAACATCTCTCGCTGTTAGCTTCCGGGGGCTGGAATCGGGAGCGTTGGAACCACTTGTCGGTTATCTGGTTGATAAAGTCGGGCCAAGAAAGTTAATGCTCTTCGGCTGGGGTATTGTTGGTCTGGGCTTTTTATTAATGAGCCGCATGAACTCCCTCTGGCAATTCTATGGTACGTTCCTGATTATTGGCATAGGCTTCAGTTTTGGCTCCTTCGTAGTTCTCACTACCGCTATAGCCCACTGGTTTCATAAAAAGAGGAGCCGGGCTTTAGGTCTTGTGTATACCGGTACTGGTATCAGCGGTATTATTGCCCCATTGTTAGCCCTGTCAATTGACCGATTTGGGTGGAGGGAGAGCTTAGTTATAGTCGCTATCGCGTCATGGGCAATTTGCATACCCTTGAGTACGTTGATGCGACACAAGCCTGGTCCCTATGGATACCTCCCCGATGGCGAAACCAGAGAAACAATACCGGAACCAGAAGCTGTGTCAAAAGGAGCGGCAGAGCATGAGTCAGGTTCTTCAGCCACAGGTTTTACGGCTAAGGAAGCAATAAAGACACGAGTCTTCTGGCTATTTTCCTGCGTTTTCTTATTCCAGCATATCGCGACAAGCGCGGTTATGGTTCATATAGTACCCTATCTGGAGAGCGTGAACATCCCTTCGGCGATAGCTGCTACCGTAGTGACAGGAATGACCCTCTGTAGCCTTATCGGCAGGCTGGGTTTTGGTTTCTTGGGCGATTTTACCAATAAGAAATTACTTCTAGCGATAGCACTTGCCATTCAAACTATCGGGCTTCTTATTTTCTCCTTTGCTGACGTGAGTAAGGCATGGCTAATTGTTCTCTTTCTGCTCACCTATGGTCCCGGGTATGCTGGGACAATACCCTTGAGGCCAGCACTGCAAGCAGACTATTTTGGCATCAGAAGCTTCGGCACGATTATGGGGTGGATTGCGTTCATAAGCATGGTTGGTGGGCTGGTCAGTCCGGTTTTTGCCGGGTGGGTCTATGATACGACGGGGAGCTATCGCCTAGTCTGGCAATTGTTTGCCCTGACTACAATCCCGGCAATCGCCTTCGTATTCCTACTTAAACCACCGAGAGTTAAGAAACAGCCCTAATTACAACTTCCAGTGCCAAGCCCTGCAGGAGTCTTTAGAGCAAGCCAGTCTGAAGCGATTAGATAAAGTTATGATAAAAAGAAAGAAGATATTCTACGGCTGGTGGATTGTACTGGGTGCTGCCCTCATGCACTTCTTTGGCGGTGGGACATACTATTACGGCTTTACTGTCTTTTTCAATCCGATAAGGAACGCATTTGGCTGGACTGCGGCGGCAACCTCCATCGCTTTTACCTTGCAGAGGCTAGAAGCAGGTGTCTTAGGTCCAGTAGCTGGTTTTTTCGTCGATAAGCTCGGACCGAGGAAGTTGATGCTTTTCGGCTGGAGTGTTGTTGGTCTGGGCTTTCTATGGATGAGTCGAATTAACTCACTGTGGGCGTTTTACGGCGCTTTTCTGACTATTGCCGTAGGTATGAGCTTTGCTTCGGGTCTGGTCAGCAATACAGCCATAGCTAACTGGTTTTCCAAAAAGAGAAGCCGCGCCTTGACTATTGCTTTTATCGGCCCTGGTGTTTGCGGCATTCTAGCACCATTATTAGCGTTGTCGATTACTAAGTTGGGGTGGAGAGAGACACTAACCGTAGTAAGCGTTGCATTATTGGTCATCGGCTTGCCACTGAGTCTAATAATGAGACACAAACCCAACCAATACGGTTACCTACCAGATGGTGAAACACTAGTCGCAAAGAATGAACCAGCAGAGGTATCGAGCCTTCGCTCATCGAGCGGAATCACAGGGCAGGGTATCGGTTCAGCCATAGATTTTACTGTAAAGACGGCACTTAAGACACGAGCCTTTTGGTTACTTTCTTTGGTCTCCTTTTTTCAACAGGTAGGTACAAGCGCGGTTATGGTCCACATAGTACCCTATCTGGAGAGTGTGAACGTCTCGACATCGATAGCCGCTAGTGCAGTGGCTGGCATGACCCTGTGCAGCCTTATTGGCAGGCTGGGTTTCGGCTTTCTGGGCGATTTTGCTAATAAAAGATATCTTATCGCCACAGCTCTCAGTCTCCAAGCTCTTGGCACTTTCATTTTTTCACTCATAACTGGGGAGAAAGCCTGGCTTATTATCGTCTTCCTGCTCACATTTGGTCCCGGCTATGGCGGACCAATACCGGTACGGCCAGCCCTACAAGCCGATTATTTTGGTACGAAGAGCTTTGGCACAATTCTGGGATTGATGGCGCTCATAAGCATGGTTGGTGGGCTGGTCAGTCCCGTGATTGCTGGGTGGTTCTACGACACCACGGGAAGCTATCGTCTGGTCTGGCAGTTATTTGCCCTGATTACAATTCCAGCAGTACCCCTGATACTGTTAGCTAAACCTCCGCGTGGACAGACTAAGCTTACGACTGAAGGATAGCTAGAACTAATTGACTTTAGACAGTCAATGCGATATGATGTTTATCCGAATGAGAGCACACCTTACCTACCTGTCATCTAGCACTTGACATAACACATTTAACAGGTAGTGCTCGTCTTCTCCCGCTCAAGGGCTCGTAGCTCAGTGGCAGAGCGGTCGGCTCATAACCGATTGGTCGTAGGTTCGATACCTACCGAGCCCACAAAGTCTTTGGTTCTACCCAGGGCCACCCCGCGAAGCAGCTGCCCCGGTCGTTCTAAACTCAACCGTATCAAGGAATTGGGCTATCAGCTCCCGGTGGTAGGTGCTGTCACCAAAAGCTGTGTCATTACTCATGACTCGTTTGAAGTAGAGACCGATATCGTGGTCTGAGGTAAAGCCTATGCCCCCGTGCATCTGAATCCCCTCGTTGACAACTTTCTTACAGGCATCACCACAGAAGCTCTTAGCCATGGAGACAGCTATGGCAGCATCAGGGTCATTTTCTTTGATAGCTTCAGCCGCCCACTCCATGAGTGACCTGGAATACTCAAGTCCAATCACCATGTCAGCCGCCCGGTGCTGGAGCGCCTGGTAACTGCCAATAACGGCACCGTATGTTACCCTTTCTTTCAGGTAGTTGACCGTCGTCTCGAGCGCCCACTCGCCAGCTCCTACCATCTCGGCACACAGCGCTGCTGTAGCCTTAAGCGCAATTTGTTTCACAATTGGCCAGCCCTGATGCAGCCCACCTATAACATTCTTGGCTGGCACTGGCACATTGGTAAAAACCACTTCGCACTGTTTTCTTGTTTCATCCATAGTGCTGTGAGGGGCGGTATATACCCCCCATTCCTTAGCATTTACTAAGAAAAGGGAGATTCCTTCTTCGGGGTTTCCAGTTCGTGCGGTGCGGGCAGCAGTAAGTATATAGTCGGCTACCTTACCATCTGGGACAAATAGCTTGGTACCATTGATGATAAACTCATTACCCACGTTAGCAGCCTTGGTCTTTATACCTTCAGCCCATAGGTCACCGTCCTCTTCCAGCACGGCAAGAGTGCAAACCAGCTCTCCGTTGGCTATCTTGGGGAGGAATTCCTTCTTCTGCTCCTCGGTGCCATAAGCAAGAATGGGCATACCAACGAGAAGCACAGTGGAGATAAAGGGACTGGGTAATACAGCACGCCCCATCTCCTCGCATAGAATCGTCAGGTCTCTGAAGTTCATCCCTGCGCCGCCGTACTCCTCGGGAAATACCAAGCCTAGCCATCCCGTTTCTGCCATCTTTTTCCACAACTGCGGAGAAAAGCCCGTCTCATCCTTCATTAGTTCTCTTACCAATTTCTTGGGACATTCGACATTAAGAAAATCTCGAGCCGATGTTTTTAGCATTTCTTGCTCTTCACTGAGAGTAAATTCCATCTTTAGTACTCCTTCTCTTTAATCTTCAGTAGATGTTACATGTGTAACAGTCCTCAGTACTATTGCCTGGTTCTGGGCAGTCCCAGCAACCTCTCGGCAATAATACCGCGATTAACCTCCGTAGTGCCGGTCTCTATGGTATTGGCTCGTGTTCTGAGAAAGGTGCGGGTAAGGTATGCCCGGTTGTGGTCTTGTAGCGCCCGCTTGTCGCCTTTAACCAATTGAGAATAGGCACCTATGATTTCCATCACCATGTTCGCCTGGCGCTGGTTCTTCTCACGTGAGAATATGCTGCCTATTGACTGTTCAAACCCAGTCAGTTGCTTTTTTCGCGCCTTAGCTAACATACGCTGGCGATTCCACTTTAAAGCTTCATTTTCGATAGCAAATTGTGCTATTCTCTGCCGGAATACCGGGTTTTCCCAGATTGCCTTGCCTTGCCGCTTGGTTTCCTTGGCTAACTCGACGAAGTCCTCCACACCACCCAGGGTTTTCGGCTCCAGAACTGTGCGTGCGCCAGCCTGACCGAAACCGCCACCCCTCTCAAACTCGAGGGTAGTCATGCATACGCCCCATCCTTTGCCTTCTTCTCCTACCATATTCTCATTGGGAACGCGCACGTCAGTGAAAAACACCTCGTTAAATTCGGCGTCAGGAAGAAGGCTGGTCCCAGTTATCTGCGGTAATGGCCTCACCTCAAAGCCCTTGCTGTGAGCGTCAACAAGGAAAAAGCTCAGATTGCGATGTCGAGGTGCCTTAAGGTCTGTCCTGACCGGCACCACTGCCCAGTCAGCGAATCTTGCCATATTCGTCCATACTTTTTGTCCATTAATTATCCAGTTGTCCCCATCCCTTACGGCGGTGGTCTGGATATTTGCCAGGTCCGACCCCGCATCGGGTTCAGAGAAGCACTCGCACCACGCTTCATCGCCGTTTAACATTTTGGAAACGAAGCGTTTCTTTTGCCACTCCTTACCATGTCGCAAGATGGTCGGTATGACAATCATCGGACCTATGGTTATCATACCCTGGGGTGTTCCGGTGCGTGCCATCTCTTCATTGATAACCTGCTGCTCTTCTTGTGAGCGTTCGATAAAGCCTTCACCACCGTATTCCTTGGGAATGCCAAACCCAGTGTAGCCGGCCTCATAAAGTTTTTTCTGCCACTGCTTTCCAAAGACCCGCGCTTCTTCGGCAATCTTCGGGTCTAGGGAGGTGCGGTCGTGAGGAACGTATTCGGGCGTACCCCATCCCTTGGGCAGATTTGCCCGCAGCCAGGCACGGACCTCCTGCCTTAAAGCTTGCAACTTCTCTGATTCTTCTGCCATGTTCACACTCCTTTTGTCATATTATCTATCTGACTTCATTGGCTTGAAGAGTAACCAGTCCAACATTAGACACAATATTCGCTATGAAAAAGAGTTTCCGCCGAGCGGTATTATAATGTAGAGTGCGAAAGAGTGTCAATAGGTTGTAGTGTGCTTCGTTACCTCATTACTTGCCATTCAGCATATTCCCATAGCAAGTAAAACGTAATTTTATCCTCATACGCAAGCATTTGCGAGATTTCTTGCGATAATTAAAGAATTAGTGCGATTTTGCTAGAACTGCTAAGTAACATAACTTGCGTATACCTTCTCTAATACTTATAACTTGCCTTAACCATACTTGCATCTTCTTTTATATTGCGTCATAATAAAAGCAAGTATAGAACACGGAGGCAAGAAATGAAAGAAATCATAAAAATATCAGGCAAAGCTAACCGAGTATTTAAGTATGTAGAGTTACTGAGCCGCCATAAGGGTAATGTAACGCTTAAGGAGCTGAGTAAAGACAACAAAACTCTTAAATTAGACTTGAGATAATAATATCTTGCCTATTGATAGATTGACATTTTTAAGTCTTATTGATATATTATAGGCAAGTGATAGTTAAAGGTAAGTAAATGGCAAGAAAAGCCGTTGTTGACAAGGATACAATTCTAAGTCTGTTAAGCGCTGGGGAAACAACCCAGCGCATAGCTGAAAAGTTCAGCGTCAGCAGGCAGGCAATCGACCTACACCGGAGGGATTTTATCAAAAGGGGCCTGTTGCCTGACCAACGTGCCATAAGGACAAGGAAAGCCCCCAAAGAAGCTACACCCCCGAAGCAAGAAATAATCCCGCCCAGGGAATACCCTCCTTCCCCAAATATGGTTTCCCTCGATGAACAAATAGACCTTCTTATCAACGCTTTCAATGCTTTGAAGCGTTTGCCTCAACTAGAGCTAGAGGTTGAAACATACAAGCGTGAATATGAGGATGCGCTCCGGGAAATTGAACGTTTAAAGGAAAACGAGAAGAAGCGGCTTGACCAGGAAAGCCGGTGGCTCAACACTCAGCGTCAAGGTGATATTAATTCTGCCTAGGGGTAATCAGTATGTCCTGTTACTTTCGCCATTTAAAAGACATTTTTGCTGAGGCGGGGATTGACCTCAATCCTAGTAATAGGAAGCAAATAGACCAGGCTATTCATCAATTAGTCTGCACTGACTATAAAGACTGTCCGGATACCTGGTGAAAGCTGAAACAGGAGATATTAGTAAATGAGGGGAAACGGCAGGACTTTATAGTTAAGCTAAGGAGCACGGTAAGGAACATTCAGTAATTCAAACTGTCATTGCGAGCGAAGCAATCTCTGGAGATAATAATGAGATTGCTTCGCTTTTTTGTACTATTCGTTTTGGTTATGTGTCATTCTGGCGAAAGCCAGAATCCAGGTCTACCTCTTCCCGTCACTGGATTCCAGCCTGCGCTGGAATGACATCTTGTTTGATTATTGATTTTGGCCGGGAAATGGTTAGATAAAAATGGTGTGAAGTCATGTGTATGCGACATAATGTTTATAGTGCGAACCAAAGCAGATGCTCATAAAATGCAGTTTACATAATAACTAACGGAAAATCAGCCTATATCTCTGGTCTTGATTTTAGTGGCTTCTTCTAAGTTAGTGAATAGTTTTTCTTAATCTGTAAGGGGATTACTCCTTTATGCATTCTGCCATGTAAATCAATTACAGCAGCGTATCGTACAGTTTGATTTGAGAATGCTCTTCTATAGGCTGCTCTTATGACTTTTGCGCTTACCCAAAAAACACACCGAGCATCATCTTCTAATTCAACAAAATCCATTTCATTTTCTTTTTGCCATCCCTTTCCATCGAAAGTACGAGCATCGCTTGGAATACCGAACATATTACCGCTACGACAACTAAAACCAATATCGCTGATTCGTATCCTTGCTCCCGACTTATTTATTACTGTAATAAAAATCTGGTCTTCTTTTACACCGCTCCATGCCTTTATAATGATGCGTCGTCTCGCTCGTAATAAGTTCCAAACAAATACCAATGTACCAATTATGGCAGCATATATTGCTACTAAATCTCCGACTTCCATACCCTCATTATACCACAGCTATTTCTCGCTAGCTTTATGTCAAATTATACTCTTTCCGTGGGCGTTTAAGAGGGGCTGACGCTCCTCTTTCAATATCTCCCCCTCTCCTTAATAATAAGGAGAGGGGGATTAAGGGGGTGAGGTTAACAAAACCAGTAAAACCAGACCGGAGAAAAAAGGCAAGAAATAAGGCTGCGAAATACCCTTTAATCGTATTCAAAGGTAGAATTACACTCGGAAGAATTTGAAGGGGCTTAATTTTTGATTACAGAGCGTCATTACGAGGGGTGATAACCGGGGAAGCAACTGGAGCGAGGGTTTGGCTAATTATTTCCAGGAGTTTGGACAATCCCCATTTCTTGGTGGCAGAAATGAGTACCGTGTTCTTATCCGCCGGAACATTGCGGTCGGAAAGATAGTCTATGGCTTCATCTTCGCTCCAAGTGCGGCTACTATCCAGCAACCGGTCAATTTTATTGAGCGCCGTAATTCTCGGTTTATCCATGAGGTTCAAGTCGGCAAGAATATACTCTACTACTTGGCATTGTTCCGCAGCATTATGTAAAGAAAAGTCAACGACATGAAGTAAAACGCTGGCTTCGGTTAATTCTTCGAGGGTTGCCCTGAATGCAGTGACAATTGTCGGTGGTAACTTTCTAATGAAACCAACGGTGTCGGTGATGAGGACTGCACTTTTATCCGGCAGTCTTAAGCGTCTGGTAGTTGGGTCCAGGGTGGCGAAGGGCTTATCCTCAACAAAGACACCAGCCTGACTGAAAGCATTGAGCAAGGTGCTTTTACCGCTGTTAGTATAGCCAACCAGGGCGACCACAGGAATACCACTCTTGCTACGCTTACGGCGATATAACAGGCGATGTTTCCTTACCTGCTCAATCTGTTCTTTTAGATGGTGTATTTTCCGTCGGATAAGACGCCTATCAGTCTCAAGTTGCGATTCACCCGGCCCTCTGGTACCAATACCGCCGCCAAGTCGCTCCAGGTGACTCCAGCGCCCGGCAAGGCGAGGATAAAGGTACTGGTGTTGCGCTAGCTCTACCTGTAGCTGGCCTTCGCGTGTCCGGGCACGCTTGGCAAAAATATCTAAAATCAAGGCTACACGGTCAACGACCTTTACCTTGAGGAAGTCTTCCAGGTTATGGTGTTGCAGCGGTGAAAGCTCGTCATCGACAATTACTACATCATAATTAGTGGTATTCTTGAGTGCTAATAGCTCATCCAGCTTACCCGTGCCAAGATAGTGCGTTTTTGATGGTACCGGCAACTGCTGGATGAGTTTTCCCACCACATCAGCCCCGGCTGTGGCGGCTAATTGGGCCAACTCCTCTAGAGAATCTTTTGCTGACCATCTATCAGCGCTTTGCCTGGCAGCGACAGCTATCAGGAATGCCTTTTCTCGAGGTGTTTTAGTAACAGTTAAACCTCGGCGAATAATACCCTCCTTACTCGCGTTGTACCAGTTCGATTGGTAAACCGTCAGGGTCTTTTATTATCGCTCGCTTCGACTTTTCTACATCTGCGGGATTCCCGACTATTTCTACTTCCTTGCTCTGGAGATACTCGACAGCCTTCACTGCATCCTCCACTACAAGTGCAATTCGGCGGCAACCAATCTGCCATGGCTCTTTAGATACCGGTGCAGGTCCTTTGACCGAAAACATCTCTACCAATGAGTCGCCCAGTTCGAGGAAAGCAATCTCTTCCAGGGGAGCCCTGTCTACCTTACGCCTCCACTGAAGCTTGAAACCCAGGATTTCGGTATAGAACTTGAGAGACCTATCCAGATTACTGGGGACAATTTCCACATGGTCAATCCTCTTAAACATAATCCCTCCCCTATTTATGTCAAGTAGCTTTTATCTTGAACTTGTTTTTACTATCATGCCATCCGGCTAACCGCGACAGACCTTTCACCAGACTAGCATCAGCGATAGTCAGTGATAACCGAACATAACCTTCGCCACTTTTGCCGTAACCGATACCGGGAGTCACGACTACCCCGACTTGCTCTAATAAATCAGTAGCAAAGTCCGTGGAATTATATCCTTCAGGGACCTTAGCCCAGACATACAAACTTGCCTTTGGTGTTTTAGCTTCAAGTCCGATTCTATTTAGTACATCGACCACCAGGTCGCGGCGCCGCTGATAAATGGCATTATGCTCCGGAATGCAATCCTGAGGCCCGGTCAGAGCCTCGATGGCAGCATATTGGATAGCCTGTGGAATGCCAGAATCCAGATTCGACTTAATCGTTTTTAGAGCACCTATCATCGCGGCATTGCCCACTGCCATTCCTATCCGCCAGCCAGTCATATTGTAGCTTTTAGAAAAGGAGTGAAACTCTATTCCTACATCCTTAGCTCCATCTGCTTGCATAAAACTAACTGATTGATAACCATCGAAGGTAACCTCCGAATACGGACCGTCATGGCAGATACCGATGTCGTATTGCCGAGCAAATTCCACTGCTTTGTTGAAAAAATTAAGGTCGGCTACCGCACCGGTGGGATTATTAGGATAATTGAGCCACAAAAGTTTAGTCCTTTTCAGTATTTCACCAGGTATATTATTCAAATTGGGCAGGAAATTATTCTTCTCGGAGAGTGGTAGATAGTAAGACCTGCCGCCGGCTAACATCGTCCCTATCGAATAAACCGGATAAGCCGGGTCAGGCACAAGGGCAATATCCCCGGGGTCGATAAAACAAAAGGCAATATGCGCAATGCCTTCCTTGGCACCAATCAGTGGCAATACCTCTTTATCGGGGTCAAGAGAGACGCCGAATCGTTTTTTGTACCATCCCGCTATTGCCTGACGCAACTCCGGTAATCCTTCCGACTCCGGGTAGCGATGATTTGGTGGGTCCTGTGCGGCACGAATTAGCCTGTCGATTATATGTGCCGGTGTAGGAATATCTGGGTCACCGATGGCAAAGGTAACTACATCCTCACCTTTAGCCCTCTTTTCAGCAATCTTCTTGGTTATTTCCACAAACAAATAGGGTGGAAGATTTTCTACGCGTCGCGCCATTCTCATTTTAATTGCACCTCGTCTAGAGATTGTTTATTAACCTTACCCCTGTTTCCCCAATATAGACCTCAATCTGGCCATTCTCCGGTAAATACCGTTTCTGCCGGGCCATTCAGAAACACTTCTCCGTCACCATCCCATTCTATCTTTAGCATACCGCCGGGTAATTTGATATTTATCTTATTACTGTCAATGTAGCGATGCAACCGGGCTACAACCGCTACTGCGCAGGCGCCGCTACCGCAAGCCAGTGTCTCCCCTACTCCCCTTTCCCACACTCTAACCTCTATCTGCTTCGGCATAACACGTGCTATTTCAAAATTTACTCTATCAGGTAATATGTCAAGCCGCTCTACCATCGGCCCAATCTGAGACAAGGGGAAGTCGGCTACAGGACCTGGTATAAAATGAACAGCGTGCGGTGTGCCCATAGAGACAAAACTCAAGGAAAGCTTGTTGCCCTTGACGGTGACGGGATAATCTAGAATCGGCCCAGGTTTATTCCACCGCTTATCCTCGATAACTACGGGGACATCGCCAGCCCTGAATTTCGGCTTTCCCATCCCCACTCTAACTTTCGTTAGCCTGCCGCTAGTTTTATAGAGTCTGAGCTTGCTCACTCCTGCCAGTGTCTCTACTGATATCTCGCTGGCATCAGTCAAACCCTTTTCCACGCAATATCTGGCAACACACCTTAACCCATTACCGCAGGTCTGTCCCTCAGAGCCGTCGGCGTTAAAAAGGCGCATCCTGAAATCCGCAACGTTCGATTTTGAGACTATCAACAAGCCATCCGCACCGATGCCGAAGTGGCGGTCACACATAGCTACTGCCGTCTGTGACCAATCACGAGTCACAACATTACTTTCTATCACCACAAAATCGTTTCCGGTGCCCTGCATCTTGACAAACTTCATATCCCGTCTCCCGATACCCAATTACAGATAGAATCCAACATAGTTTAACAGATAGAAAATAATACCATATCGGTCATTTGTAATTCAATTTGAAGTATTTGTGGTTATCTAGTAACTCCTCACCCTTTATCCCTCTCCCCATAATAGGGAGATGAAATCTTTGCATGAGAGGGAAGGGGGTAGGGGGATAGGTTACTGAACAACCTCGGTATTTACTTGAACCGCTTAGCAAAAATCGGTCTAAATATTGAGAGTGTCCTATTACCGATGGTGACCATGTTGTGTCCAGGTCTCCGTCATGCTTATAATAGTGCCAATTGGAATTGTAGATTAAGAAGCCAGGAGTCAGGATGTCTCTATTTACAACACAGTTAAGGCAGAGCATTTGGATAGGAACTCGAAAAGGCTGGCACAGCTTTATTTGGATATGTAAAATTATTGTTCCCACCTCTTTGCTGATAGCCCTTCTCCAGTGGAGCGGATTACTGCATCGCGTCGATTTCTTATTAAACCCCTTAATGAGACTAATCAATCTGCCTGGTGAAGCAGTATTACCGATTATTGGCGGACTGCTGATAAACCTTTATGCAGCTATTGCTATTATGATAGTCCTTCCCTTTACCATTAAGCAGATGACTTTGATTGCCGTGTTTACCCTGATTGCTCATAACCTCATTGTCGAAGGAATCATTCAACAAAAATCCGGTATTAACATCGTCAAAATACTTCTGGTTCGCATCATCGTTGCTGTTTTAACAGTGCTTATTGTTTCCCAATTCTTGACTGATACCACGAGTAGCATCGTTGTAACCTCCGCTCCTGCGGTCACTCCTCCATTGGTCGAGGTACTGAAAGTCTGGGCTATCAATACGATTGTGTTGCTCATCAAAATTCTATTAATCGTCACAGCCATAATGGTCGCGCTGGAGTGTCTACAATCGCTGGGATGGACTGAATACTTGCTCAGGTTCTTCAAGCCCGTTACGAGAGTTCTTGGACTTTCGGACCGGACGGCTTTATTGTGGGTGACTGCTGTCATCTTCGGTCTGATGTACGGTGGAGCTGTTATCATGGAAGAAGCCAGAAAGGGGACAATGACCAAAGAAGAGCTGGAGCGCCTTCATATTTCTATCGGTATCAATCACAGCATGGTAGAAGACCCCGCTTTATTTCTCGTGTTAGGATTGAATGGTTTCTGGTTGTGGGTGCCCAAGTTTATTATGGCGGCAGTGGTAGTTCAGGGTTATCGCGCTTTCCAATATCTCAGGAAAGAATCACTTCAGCGATGGCTGGTAGCGCGAAGGTTATCACGAAAGCTATAATAGTGTTAATAGTTGGGTAATATAATAATTCTGGCCAATCTAAATGTAGTTAAAAGTGATGGTTCTGAAGAAATAGCATGAACTTTCCCCGAGCGAGTGGAATTCTCTTGCATCTGACCTCGCTCCCTGGCCAATTTGGAATCGGAGACCTAGGGAGCGGCGCTTATCGTTTCGCTGATTTTCTGATGGTCGCCGGGCAGCACCTTTGGCAGATGCTGCCTCTTGGTCCTACTGGCTACGGTAATTCTCCATACCAGTGTCTTTCCGTCTTTGCTGGCAATCCTCTGCTCATAAGCCTGGAAAAACTGGCTGAGGATAATCTACTGGAACCAGCCGATTTAAAAAATACCCCCTCTTTTCCTGAGCATAATGTTGACTTCAATGCTGTTATCGCATGCAAATTACCGCTATTGAAAAAATCGTTCGAAATCTTCATGGCGGCGGATAATCCTACCGCGCACAAGCAGTATGAAGCATTCTGCGCGCAGAATGCTTCATGGATAGATGTTTATTCATTATTTATGGCACTCAAAGAGGCACATGGTCTTGCTGCCTGGAATACGTGGGAGGAAGATATCAGAAAACGAGAGTCAGAGTCTCTTGAGCGCTGGAGAGCAAATTTGAGCTATGAAGTCCAGTGTCACAAATATTACCAATACCAGTTTTTTAAGCAATGGACTGAACTTAAGAAGTATTGTAATGAGCGTGGTATCAGGCTCATTGGAGATATTCCGATATTTGTCGCTTTTGATAGTGCCGAGGTCTGGTCACATCAAGAAATGTTCTACCTCGATACCAGTGGCAAACCGCTTGTAGTGGCTGGAGTACCACCTGATTACTTTAGCGAGACGGGTCAGTTGTGGAGCAATCCTCTCTATCGATGGGACGTAATGGCCCGGGATGGCTATGCCTGGTGGGTTAAGCGGTTCCAGGCGCTGCGTTCACTGGTGGATATTATCCGGCTGGACCATTTCCGCGGCCTTGAGAAATACTGGGAAATCCTTGGCACAGATACTACTGCCAGAAATGGGCGTTGGGTTCCCGGGCCAGGTGCTGAATTATTTGAGGCCGTTCAGAGAGCACTGGGAACCCTGCCCATCATTGCTGAGGACCTAGGATTCATTACGACTGAAGTAGATGCCTTGAGGGAGCGATTTGGGTTTCCCGGGATGAGGGTGCTTCAGTTTGCCTTTGGTGATGGCCCCAAGGCGGATTACCATAAGCCTCATAGCTATCCCCGTAATTGTGTCGTCTACACTGGCACCCATGACAACAATACGACTATTGGCTGGTTTAGAGGCGATGACGTGAGCTCGACTACTCAAAGCAAGGAGGAAAGAAAAAAGGAGACGCAGCTTGTCTTAGAGTATCTCGGTAGTGATGGGCGTGAGTTTAACTGGGATTTTATCCGTCTGGCGCTGATGTCTGTGGCTGACACTGCTATCATCCCCCCTGCAAGATGTTCTGGGGTTGGGTAGTGATGCCCGAATGAACACGCCGGGAACGACACAAGGAAATTGGGGTTGGCGTTTCACCTTCGATATGCTGAACGATAAAATCAAAGACAGGCTCAAGAAGCTGACTACACTCTTTGGGAGATGATAGTTGTGAACCTCACCCCCTTAATCCCCCTCTCCTTATTATTAAGGAGAAGGGGAAAGAATGAAAGAGGGGCTAACGCCCCTCTTAAACGCCCTGTTCCGTTTGACTCTCCGATAGCAGGGAATTTTACGCTTTAAGGAGCAAAGCTTCTTTTCAATGCACCAATACTAGAGGAGTTAGAGGGGGGGCGAAGCCCCCTTTAAAAAATAACTTCCCCTTCCCCTAATAGGGGAAGGGGATTAAGGGTATAGTGTCATATAGCCTAAATCGTATCCATCCAGAACATGGGTGATATGATATAATGCTGACATAAGGACGATTAGTTAGCTCAAGGATATTAAAAAAGTAGGGGTGTTTTACATGGAAGATAGGGCTGTTAGTCGAATCAGAGATGTTGGAACCAGGATAAAGGAAAACACTGAGCGTGTCATAGTAGGCAAAGGCGAGGTAATAGAGCTTGCCGTAGTTGCGCTTATGTGCGAGGGGCATGTGCTCATCGAAGATGTGCCTGGTATTGGCAAGACCATGTTAGCCAAGGCTATCGCCAAGTCTCTGGGTTGTACCTTCCGGCGCATCCAATGTACCCCGGACCTTCTGCCTTCTGATATTACTGGCACTTACATCTATAACCAGAAAACCGCGGATTTTGAGTTCAGGCCGGGACCGATTATCGCCCAGGTAGTACTAGCCGACGAGATAAACCGGGCTACTCCCCGAACTCAATCTGCCTTACTGGAAGCTATGCAGGAACGTCAGGTTACCACCGAGGGTGAAACCAGGGCACTAGCCCGGCCTTTTATTGTGTTGGCTACCCAGAACCCAATCGAGCTGGAGGGTACTTTTCCCCTACCTGAAGCTCAGCTCGACCGCTTCCTCCTCAATATCAAAATGGGCTATCCCACGATGGCAGATGACCACATCATCCTGGCTCGCTTTCGCCAGGTTGACCCTCTGGAAGAACTTGAGTCGGTAGTTTCGTCTGACGAGCTTCTGCGTATGCAGGCAGCATGTCGGGAAATACATGTTGCCGTCGATGTCGAAGACTATATTATCAATCTAATCCATGCTACTCGAAATCACGCATCATTACAGCTCGGCGCTAGCCCTCGCGCTATGCTGGCGCTGTATCATGCATCACAAGCACTGGCAGCACTTCGCGGCAGGTCTTTTGTCATCCCCGATGACGTAAAATACCTCGTCAACTTCGTATTGGTTCATCGCCTCATTCCGAAATCGGAGAGCCACCTGCGTGGCCAGACAGTTGAGCGTATCCTTAAAGAAATAGTAGATTCCGTACCTGTTCCTGTTGAACAAGAAGCCTGAACTGAGGAAAGATAAAGCATGGTCGGCAGCTTCTGGCTCATCATAGTCGCATTGCTCTTATTTGCTAGCTTGATTCTGCATCAGGTATCCCTTCTCTTGCTTTCGCTATTATTTTTTCTGGCAGGTGGTGTGGCTAGGTTATGGAACCACTATTGTCTCACCCGAGTCGAATATCAGCGCCACTTGAGTGCTAACCGTGTCTTCTTCGGCGAAGAAGTGCAACTTGAGCTAGAGATAGCCAACCGTAAACCCCTGCCACTACCCTGGATTCAAATCACTGAAGAACTTCCGGCTGAGGTGACCCTTCTAAAAGGCAAAACTTCGTCACCACACAAGATAGCTCGTGTGCTTCTCAGCAATCTCCTTACACTTAGCTGGTATCATAAGGTGAAGCGACGCTACCGAATGCAGTGCTTGCAGAGGGGTTATTTCGCCTTCGGTCCGACACATATTCGCTCGGGTGACCTGTTCGGTTTCTTTACCCGTGATATGGACATACCGAAAGAGGACTATCTAATGGTATATCCCAGGATGGTCCCTCTGGAAAAGCTAGGCATTCCCTCCAAGCAGCCTCTCGGTGATATTCGTACCAAAAGTTACATCTTCCAGGACCCTATTCTCACTTCAGGCGTGAGGGACTACCATTTTGGTGACAGCCTCAGGCAGATTCACTGGAAGACGACAGCCCGCCGGGGTCTTTTACAGACCAAGGTCTTTGAGCCCACTACGACCATAGACATGGGTTTGTTTCTGGATGTTCGCACTACGGAGCCACCTTTCTGGGGAAGTGTCCCTGAACTGCTGGAGCTGGTTATTATCGCTGCGGCGTCTATCGCTAACCATGCCATGGCAGCAGGATACCGCGTGGGCCTGTATGTCAATCAAAATAAACGGTCTTCGGACGAGCCTGTTAGAATACCTCCCAGCCAGCATACTGACCAGCTAATGCATATGCTAGAGGCTCTAGCGCAAATTCACCGCTCCCAGAGTATGCCGATAGAGAGGCTCGTCCTAAATGAAAGCAGAAACCTACCCTGGGGGAGCACCCTGGTGGTAATAAGTGCCAAACCTACAGATAGCCTTTTCTCAACCTTGGCCGGGATGAGAAGAGCCGGACGTAGCGTAGCTTTGATTTCGGTGGGAAGTTCTGAACCGGTGATACGCAAGGATGGCTTGAATGTGTATTACATTCGGGATAATGCTGTATTAAGTGACCTGGAGACGCTTCATATAGAAGGGCAATAGTGAGAATTATTCGGAGATTGGTAAATCTAAACGAGGCATTGGCTGTCCTCGCTACTCTAGCGGTGCTTCTTATGGAGGTATTGTGGGTCTACCCCTGGCTTGCTTGGGTAGGAACACGGATGGGCGGGCAACGTCCGCCATTGAGTCTAGTATCACTAATTTTTCTTATTGGCATATCCTTCCTGGTCACTAAATATTTTCTCAGCCGGAAGTGGTCTTTAGGCTGGGTTCAACTGAGCATAGTCTCCTGTGGTTTGGTAGCCATTTTTATAGTAGTACGTGTTGAATATGGTGCTGATTTCGGGCCTCTGAGCGGACAGTGGTTTTCCTACGTGGCGCGACTTCTTCTCGACAGTTTTTCTCATCCTCATACCATAGTAATAGCTTTTATTGCCGGAGTGTATTTCTGGTGGCGGGGCATAAGCCGGGGTCGTTCATCGATGGATATCGACGACATCTATCGTTCCTTCCTGATTGGTCTCGCCGCCTTAGTTGCATTAATCGTCCTCTGGGGAATCGAGTCGGGAGCTAACTCTCTCGCTGGTTTGGCTTCTGCTATTGGACTTTACGTAGCCGGTTTCTTCTTTTTCGGTTTGGCGGCATTGGCTCTATGTAATCTGCGAGATATTCAAGAAAAGATGCTACCCGAAGAAGCAGCGCAAATATTCAGTCGCCGTTGGCTTTCTATTTTATTTGGAATCGTGGGGGGTATCGTCCTCGTAGGAATAGGAGTAGCGAGTGTCTTCTCTCCTGGCTCCGTGGCTGATTTCGCGGCAGCTCTAGCGCGGTTTTTGAGTTTTACCTATGACCTGCTACTTCAGGCGCTGTATTTTTTGCTTATCCCGATTGGCTTTTTGGTAGCCGGGTTAGTCTACGTAGTGCAATTTTTATATAACCTGTTCCGTCACCCGGTGCAAACTTTCCCTTCAGAAAACGTCTCGGCATCAGGGGCATCGGAAACTGCTCTCTGGGAGTTTCCAGTGGAGGCCATTCTGGCAATAAAATGGTTCCTTTTTGCTCTTATTGCCATTGCCATAGTCATTCTGTTGGCGAAGGCAATCTTCCGTTATCAGTCTTTCAGGGCGAAGCCAGAAGTAGATGAGATTCACGAATCGCTTTGGAGTTGGGGAGGATTCAAGTCAGACCTGGGCCTATTTTTCGGCATGATTTGGCAGCGTTTCAAGCGCAAAAGGAAACAGCCTTCCCTAAGGAGACTGGTACCGAACTGGTACAAAAGAGAGGGTGCTGATGGTATACTAAGCATTCGTGAGGTGTATCAGCGTTTGCTCTGGGAGGCTTCTCGCTATGGAATAGCACGCCGAAGCCACGAAACACCTTATGAATACGCCAGACGATTGGAACAGGTTGTGCCTGATAGCAGTAAGCCCCTGGGAGAACTCACCAACTTATACATCGACATACGTTATGGTGATTTAGAGGCTGGGGATAAGCTGGTGAGTGACGCCAATAGTCTATGGAAAGCCCTCCAGGAGCTATTGGGAAGACTTGAAAAAGACCACCAGGTCAGCTATAAGACGACTCACAAGTAGCTCAGCAATAACACCAGTAGCATATAGAAGCTATCCTCTTTAAGTCAGCTAATCTGAGTAGAGATATCGGGTAAGAGTAATAATTACTCTTTTGCTGTCTCTTCCTGCGGCACGGCCGCTTCAGGAGTTTCGGCTCCTTCCTCAGCGACTACCTTGGTGACTTCCTTCTCTTCTATCTTCTCTATAGGTCGTGCGATGACTCTCGCCACCATCAATTCTGCGTCATTAAGGATAGTAATATCCTTCTCCAGTGTGATATCCTTCACTCGTATTACCTGACCTTCCACAGTGAGCGAACTGATGTCCACTTCCAAGCGAGCAGGGATATCTGCTGGAAGGCACTCAACAGTTAAATTGTTGAGCTCCTGTACCACCATTTCTGATTTCAGAATCGGCGCTTCACCAATTAAAACAACCGGGACTTCCATCTTTAGTTTTTCTGCCATTCGCACCTGATAAAAATCTACATGTAGTAACGTGCCCGTTACCGGTTCTATCTGGACTTCACGAACGACAGCAGTCCTGGGTTCTCCTTCATCGTTGACGGCTAGAGTGATAAGCGCGGTCCTTCCCGCTTGAACCAACACTCGCTTAAGTTTATTAGTATCGCATTGTAATGCTACTGACTCGATACCATGACCGTAAAGATGTGCGGGGGTAATCCCCTGACGACGCAACTCACTGACTTTTTTGCCCAAAATATCACGGTCAGTAAGCTTTAATTCTATTTGGCTCATTTATATCTCCTTCAAAATTTGTAGCTTTATACATTAAAGCATATTTCAACAAAGTTGTATATACCGTTATCTTGACAAGCTGAAGCCGTCTGAAGCACAATTTGTTGACCGATAGTAGATAGTAGATAGTAAATGAAATACGGGCTTAAATCAAACTTCGCATCAGTGATTAGCAAGCGTGTAATTGTTATTGGCGCCGGAGCCGGCGGCATGATGGCAGCTGGGCGAGCGGCTGAAATGGGTGCCAGTGTCCTTCTTCTGGAAAAGACTGAACGCCCCGGTAAGAAAATTCTCATTAGTGGCAAGACACGATGCAATCTAACTAACACAAAAGAACTGGACGACTTTATTCTGATGTATGGCTCTAACGGTCGTTTTCTCTATAGTGCTTTTCACCGCTTCTTCCGGGATGACCTATTAGCATTTTTGAGACGCTACGGTGTGGAGACCAAAGTTGAGCGTGGTGGACGAATCTTTCCCGCTTCTGATGATGCCCGTGATGTAGTGCAGGTATTCGAGCAGTATATGACTGGCAACGGAGTGCAGATGCGTATCGGCATCCGAGTAACTAACATCCTGGTAGAAAATGGGCAGGTAGTAGGTGTGCAAACAGCACAGGGGACATACCCCGCAGCAGCAGTTATCCTGGCAACCGGCGGAGCTTCATTCCCTGGTACCGGCTCTACTGGTGATGGCTATCACATGGCTGCCGTTATCGGACACACACTTAACAAACTGCGCCCGGCGCTGGTTCCTCTGGCGGTGCATGAGGTCGAGCGAGCGAAGAGTATGCAGGGCGTTAGCCTGCGTAACGTTCGCATCACCGCTTATCAATGCCCTGCCGACGAGATTAATCCAATGATGACACCAAGTAGAGACCTTGGAGGGCGTGGCAGGAGTGACAAACGCACACGCTTACCCATTCTCGAAAGCCGTATGGGTGAAGTGATGATGACACATTTTGGCATCGGTGGACCCATAACCCTACAGATGAGCCTGGCAATAGTTGATGCTCTTGAGCATAGCCCCGTCAGCGTATCCATTGACCTCAAACCGGCGCTTGACGAAAATCAACTGCGCCAACGATTGCAACGGGATTTCGACCGCTACAGCAAACGGAGCTATCGCAATATTCTTAAGGGACTGCTTCCTCAAAAAATGATTGAGCCTTTTGTCCAGATGACTGGTATCCCGCCAGACAAGCCTGGCCATCAGATTATTGCTGAGGAGCGGGAACGGCTGCTTCGTTTGCTCAAGTCGCTCCGCTTCAACATCAAGAGTCCGTTGCCCTTGACCGCCGCTATGGTTACCGCTGGTGGCGTTTCCCTTAAAGAAGTAGACCCGCGCACCATGGCTTCCCGTATTGTTGAGGGACTCTACTTTTGCGGTGAGGTTATGGATATTGATGCCGATACCGGCGGTTATAACCTGCAAGCCGCCTTCTCTACCGGATATATCGCTGGGGAATCGGCTGCCGTTTTTGTAGGTAAGGGGGAGAAAAAGAAAGAGAGGCGAAACCTCTCTTAAGTTCACTAAAATCGTGGCGTTTAAGAGGAGGTCAGGTTAAAATATTAACTTCAAACTCTTTCAGGCTTTCCGTTAGAGCACTCAGGGGAAGCCCCATTACATTAAAATAATCCCCTTCAATCTTTTCCACAATAACCGAGCCTAATCCCTGAATAGCATAGCCTCCTGCCTTGTCCAATGGCTCCTTTGACTCAACGTAGGCGTCAATCTCACTAGTGGTTAATCTTCTTATGTAAACCTTGGTCTCTACTGCTCTGGATAATGCTTTGTTTTTCTTCGTGTCGATAATGGTAAAACCAGTGATAACTAAATGTGACTTGCCGTTGATAGTCTGAAGCATCCTTTTAGCTTCAACTTCTGTGTTAGGCTTACCCAGTATTTTACCTCTAAAAACACCAAATGTATCAGCGGCAATAACTATGGCATCATTATGTTTGCTGGCGACTACTTTAGCTTTTTCCAGGGATACTTTTTTGGCAAGCTCATGCGGTTCTGCTTCCGACCGCATATCCTCAACGTAGTTACTTGGCTCGACTTCAAATCTCAAGCCAATTTTTTCCAACAGCTCTTTTCTTCGGGGAGATGCTGAGGCTAATATGATTCTTTGCATATCAGCACATAACCTCAAGCTGTATCCGTAGTGAAGGCAACCACTTCCTCAATAGAATCCGCATTACAGAAAAGCATCGCTAGCCTGTCCATACCCAGTGCAATGCCGCCACACTCAGGAAGATGTGCCACTGCTTCCAGAAACCGTAGTGGCATACCTATCGTCCGTCCCTCTTCTCGCTGGATTTGCTCAATCTCTTTTCGGAAGCGTCTCTCCTGCTCCTTACTGTCCTTGAGTTCGCTGTAGGCATTGGCTAGCTCCAGTCCACCGATAAAGATTTCGGCCCGTTCTGCCACGCTGGGGTCGCCCGGTTTGAGGCGTGCCAGTGAAGCCATAGTGGCAGGATAATCTAGAAGCACGGTAGGCCGGTTTGCGTCAAAGCTGGGTATCACCTTTGTCACCAGGTCTGTGTCGAATCTCAGTGAGTCAGGTTCAGCGGTTGGGTCCCAACCGGCTGCGTGGCGAAAGGCATTACGGACAGTAATCCGAGGCCATGGTAAGGTCAGGTCAATTGTATGGCTTCTGTATTTGATTACGGGGTTGAGTTTCAGGCGGTTGACGAGTGTCATTACGAGTTCTTCGGTATCGTGGAGCATTTGTGCGTAGTCAGCGCCAGTACGGTACCATTCCAGCATAGTGAATTCACAGTTGTGCCATCGCCCCTGTTCACCTTTGCGAAAACAGTGGCTAATCTGGAAGAGTCTCTCATACCCGGCGGCGAGTAGTCGTTTCATATAGAGTTCAGGAGATGTGGACAAGAACCAGTCTTCGCTCTGGAAGGGAGTGATGTACAGTTCTGGTGCAACGCCAGACATGCGTATAGGCGTCTCTACTTCAAGAAAACCCTGCTCTTGGAAGAAGGTTCGGGTGAACTGGTTAATTAATGCCCGGCGCTGTAAGTTTGGTTTTATCCGAATAAGTCGCCGCTGCTCATCCTCTATCATGCTTCACTTCTTAGCGCCAACCCGTTCTACGTATGTCCCGGTGCGGGTATCAACCTTAAGGATATCACCTTCTTTGACGAAGGTGGGGACGCCGATAGTGTAGCCTGTTTCCAGGACGGCGGCTTTGTTCTGTGAGGTAATCGTGTCTGCCTTGCCTGTTACATCGCTTCTTACCACCTTAAGCTCAACGAAGGTAGGCAGGGTAATGTCGATGGGTCTATCATTCATCATCACTACAATGACGACCGTTCCTTCCTTAAGAAAGTTCTTTTTGTCACCGATTTGCTCTTCAGTGATGAAGTGTTGCTCGAAGGTTTCACTGTTCATAAATATATATTGCTCGCCTTCTCTGTAGAGATATTGCATCTCGTTGGTAGCTATGGGAGCCTCATCGACCCTCTCTCCAGAGTGGAAGGTGCGGTCGAGAGTACCGGCGTCGAGTAGATTTTGCAGCTTGAGACGGTAGATAGCGCGGCCTTTCCCTGGCTTCGTGAATTCGGCTTCCACCACATTATAGGGGATGCCATCAATAAGGAGCTTGGTGTTCCGGCGTACGTCTTCGATTTCCATTATTATTTACTCCCTGTCTTCTTTAGGTGCTAATTCCTAGCGTGAAACAGATTATAGCATCTGTTGCAATAAGTGCCAATACCTTTCAACCTGAGTTTTTGTTGCCGGCTTCGCCTCTTGGATATTTCCTTCAAATAGGATAATATTATTGCTGTTTAATACAGAAGAAATATTAATACTTACGTTGAGAAAATGTTCAGGGAGGTAGAATGACTGCCATGGAAAGACCAATCATAGCTATCACTATGGGCGATGCGTCTGGTATCGGGCCTGAAGTTGTTGCGAAAGCCCTTCTCTCGGAAGAAATCTATAGTAATTGCCGTCCTTTAGTAATCGGCGCTGGCGTTGCTATGGAGGACGCAATAAAGCTGGTAAAAAAGTCATTAAAGTTACACCCCGTAAAAACAGCTGCGGAAACTAAGGGTCAACTCGGTATTATTGATATCCTTGACCTGCATAATCTTGAGCGGAAAGAGATTATCCTGGGTAAGATATGTAAAGCTTGCGGCCGGGCATCCATGGAATTTATTACTCAGTCTGCTAAA
This sequence comes from Chloroflexota bacterium, assembly GCA_043797985.1. Classification (GTDB taxonomy): domain Bacteria; phylum Chloroflexota; class Dehalococcoidia; order Dehalococcoidales; family UBA2162; genus JAZDPB01. The sequence continues at coordinate 13,241 of JAZDPB010000022.1, read as the reverse complement.
ATGGCCCTCGCTGGTGAAGTCAAAGCGATAGTAACAGCTCCAATTAACAAGGAGGCAACCAAGCTGGCAGGCTATGGTGATGTGGGGCATTTAGAATATCTTGCCCACTTTACCGGTGCTAAGGAATACGCTACCATGCTAATGACCGGTCGTTTATGTGTGGTTCACCTGACTACCCATCATTCTCTGAGAGAAGCTTGCGATTTGGTAACCAAGGAACGAATTTTAGCCAGGCTGAAGCTAACTCATACCTCTTTCCAAGGATGGGGGATTGAGCATCCCCGCATCGCTGTAGCGGCACTCAACCCCCATGCCAGCGAGGAAGGTTTGTTTGGTTCTGAGGAAATGGAGGAGATTGAGCCAGCGGTAAAGGCAGCCCAGGCTTTATCCATAGATGCTCGTGGTCCCTTCCCTGCCGATTCAATCTTTAACCGTGCCATCAATGGGGAGTTCGATACAGTCCTAGCTATGTATCACGACCAGGGACATATTCCGGTAAAGGTGCATGGCCTCGAGATGAGTGTGAGTGTTGCGCTAGGATTGCCCATGGTTCGGACTTCTGTTGACCACGGCACAGCCTTCGACATCGCCGGTAAGGGCATCGCCGATGCTACCAGCCTCCAGGAAGCAATTAAGATGGCTGTCAGGTTGAGTGAAAAGAAGAGATTGTTTGATTCCTAGAACAGGGCAATAAAGGGCTAAAAGCGATTTGCTCGTTCTTGCTTCTTTATCAATAGCACAGAAGGGATGGCGAGGGCCGTCGCTGCAGCATAAGCCAGCCAAATCGGTCGATAGCTACCCCAGACGTCGAAGACCCATCCGGCAAGCACGGGGGCAAGAATACCAGAAATAGTCCAGCTCAGGGACAGAAGTCCGCCGATTGTAGCGTAGTGCTTCAGCCCGAAGTAGTCTGCGCGTATTGCAGGATACAGCGGCATCTGCGAGGCATAGCCGGGACCATACAATAGTAGAAAAGGAATAAACATCCAAAGACTGTCTATCGAGGCGAAGACGAGCACGCCAAAGAATTGAAGGGCAGCCCCTATTGCCAGAAGGTATCTTTTATCATACCTGTCTCCTAGCCAGCCGAACCCGAGCCGGCCGATAAGGCTTGAACCGGTAATGCCCAGAATAACCCAACCCCCTATTTCCCGGGATATGCCAATGCTGGTAAGGTAGGGCATCTCATGAACACCGATGGCACTGATTGCGAACCCGGTTAAAGTGCCGAAGATGATAAGCAGCCAGAAGGCGCGAGTTGCCATTGCCTGGCGTCCACTAAGGCCCGTTGGCTCGGATGATTGTGTTGAGACGGGTTTACTTTGATAAGATGTATTTCGAGTTTCACCATCAGGCAAATAGCCGTAAGGCTCAGGGCGATGCCGCAGTACTAAGCTCAGGGGAATGCCTACCACCCATGTTACCACCCCGGTGATAACCAGTGACTCCCGCCATCCGTATTGCCGTATAAGCCAGACCAGCACCGGGCCCATCACTCCTGAGAAGGCAAAACCAGCCGACATAATACCCATTACCCAGGTGCGTCTTTTGGAGAACCAGTTCGCCACCGCCACGTATTGGGTACCCAGACCGCAGCTCAACCCGACCGACGTCAATAGAAAGGCCCAATAGAAAAACGCGAGGGAATTAGTGTAGCTCGTTAGAATAAAGCCCAGACCGGACACCACCATCCCGAAGATAGTAACCTTCCTCACCCCGACTTTATCGATAAGAAAGCCAATCAGTGGTGCGATAATTCCCGACTCTAAACTGCGCAGAGAAAAAGCCCAAGAGACCTGCGCTGCGCTCCAGTGAAACTCTTCGGCTATCGGATTAAAGAAGGCAGTAGAGCCATAATAGGCTACCCCACCACAGATGAGAAAGACAATAAATGAGGAAGCTACTATCCACCACCCGTAGAAAACACCACCCAGCGACCTTTTAATGCTAACGAAATAGCTCATGCAAATCAATGTAAAACCCCGACTTTAATAAAGATAAATCTAGCTTATGTGCCAAACGCTTGTCAATTTATTGAATGGAGGTTGTTTATTAACCTCACCCCCTTAATCCCCCTCTCATTTTCAAGGAGAGGGGGATATGTTTGTAAGAGGGACTTCGTCCCTCTTTAACGCCCTGTTGAAGGGGGCAGATAGGTTGGAGCATCTGTCATTGCGGTCCCAAGCGACCTGCTCGCCGAACAAGTTCTTTGGCAGGCGAAGCAATCCCACTTTTGCCAATAACGAGATTGCCACGTCGTCCCTCTTAGACGCCCCGTTGGGGCTTGTATCAATTGTCATTCTGAGGAACGAAGTGACGAAGAATCTAGGAGTGGGGTAGGCAGTAATGAATAGTCTCCGCCACTCCCAGACCCTTCGCTATGCTCAGAGTGACAAGGAGGGACTCACTTTTGGCACAAAACTCTTTGTAAGGTAAGGGGGTCAGAGGGATAGGTTGGAGCATCTGTCATTGCGAGACCATTCCGACGAAGCCGGAAGGCGAAGCAATCTCTATCCTCAAGTGCAGGAGATTGCCACGTCGTCCCGACTCATCGGGACTCCTCGCAATGACACTTGGAGCAAGCAGAACGATTTATTGTGCTTGCGGACTGAATATTATATACTTTCTGTTTAGAGGATAGGGGAGCGGATGAGTCCCGGTGGGCTTCGCGGACTTCAAATCCGTTGGGGGGCATTAAAAGTGTCTTCGGTGGGTTCGACTCCCATGCGCTCCCGCCACTAACAGTGGATAATATAGAAAGGAGTAAATTACTATGGCTTATATCACTTGCCCTAAGTGCAGCGACGAGAGTTATTTTTCTATGACCACGTATAAGGGCCCCTTTCGGTGTATGAAGTGCAAAGAGAATTTCACAATTGCAATTGAGAACGGTGAGCTAAAGTCTATCCAGCCCTTAAGTCAGCAGGAAATCGATAAACTAAATATACGGGCACGTTATAAGTAAACTCTTCGCAGGATATTAAAAGTGTCTTCGGTGGGTTCGGCTCCCATGCGCTTCCGTCAGGAATTGTTTTGCGGTTAAATACGCACGGAAAAGACACATTTTTGGGGGGGAAACAATTCGAGGCTAAACAGGCGTGAATTGTTTTATGAGTTATGTAAAGCTGATAGGAGAAGGTGGGGGCAAGCTGGTGTGGATACCATGACAATAAAAGATTTAGGCAGATGGGAATCCCTTGAAATGGTGCAGAGATATACTAGGTCTGTTAGCTTTCAGGCCAGCCTAGAAGTTCTATAAAGCTCCACTATCCTGAGAATCCAACAAAATATGCAATGAAGGAAATTAAAAGTGCGACTACTCCTAAAGCTACTGTGATAATAGTGAAAAGATTACCTCGTATCGCATAGCCGGTACTAATGGATTCATCCTGATATTTTCCTAAACCTTCATCTACCCAAAACTTTCCAATACGCTCCGTAATCTTCACCCTTCTCTTTTTCCCCATCATTAATGCATACCCAACACTTACATTGAGAACTATGACAAAAGCAGTGAGCACGAAAAAGACGAGTTTGATAGCTAGACCTGCCTTAATATCATGCGCTGCACTCCCGACACCCGTATTAACACCTAGAAATATCAGGTTTAGAATCATTCCTACTATATTGACTGTCGTGTCAGTTTGCCCAGTTTTTTCAAGTTCAGCATTCATTTGTTCTAACATCGTCTCTTTCATATGTACCTCCCCTTTTGTTTCGGCTGTATTAGTCAACCGTTGCGCCCTAGATGTAAGCTTGCGCTTAGACTTGTTGCGATTAATAAACCAAACAACAATTAGTGCAATTATAGCGATTTGTACTATCAGGCTTACAAACACACCAACAAAGCCAAACATAACCCCACTCCTTGGAATCCATATATAATCCAAAATAACATAAGTGTCAAGAAAATAGAATAGGGAAGCGGTTTTGGACAAGACGATGGGTTTTGTGTTTCTTCTTTACCCATACGAATAAAACTCCCGATTTTGGGAGATTATTATTTCACTATTCGCTTGGGTAGTCTATTTGGACCTGTAACAGAAGTTGCTGCTTATAAGCTACCTTTACATGATAATTGAGACATTGGGCATTCATACACTCATAATATACGTGGTTATAAAAGGTGAACAGCGATTTCGTATGGCAGTATGGGCATATGTAGATAGTTGGCTTAGATTTCGGAGTTGGCAATTCAAGACACGTATCACAACGCCTGCTGCATTCCCTTAATGTTTCGATATCAGTGAAATGCCTTCCCGCCTTGCATTCTATGTCCACTGCACTTATACATCCTTGTTCACAAGTAAGGACTCAACTTTAACGCTCTGGTGGTTCGTTGTCAAACTTGTGTAAAAGAAGTGGGCTTGGGCAGGATAATGAGTTTTGAATAAATCCTGGGCTTCAGCTTACTTAGTATCTCTCAATCTCTCTCAATCGGGCGTCACTGATGCCAAAGTGATGGGCTATTTCGTGCTTTACTACCTTATTTATTTCGGTAAAGATTTCAGCATCAGTTCGGCACTTAGCCTCAATCGGCTTTTGAAAGATGGTTATTTTATCGGGAAGCACCATCCCGTAGTAGCTTGTTCGTCGCGTTTGCGGAACCCCCTCGTAAAGCCCGAGCAGTGTTCCACCTCGTCCTAGCCCCGAATTTCTAATTTGGTCCGGAGTCGGCTCCTCTTCCACAACAATCTCGATATTTTCCAGCCTGGTCAGAAATTCTTCCGGCAAGCCTTCAAGTGCTTTATCGACTAATCGAGCGAACTCTTCCTGATTCATAGTTTGCTTATAACCCCTCTCTTCAATCTCTGAGATTGCTTCGCCTTCCGACTTTGTCGGAATGGTCTCGCAATGACAGTTTCTGGGAAGGAGACCGGGGGATAGGTTTTAAACAAATCTCAGTATAACACCCTCTCATCCCCTACCCGTCTCGTGAGCTTCTTTTCGTCCAGATGCTCCAGAAGAGCCTGGGCATATTTCCGGCTGGTTTGGAATAAGTCCCGGACTTCAGCCAGGGTTATTTTACCGTGAGCCTTGATATGGGAAGTAACTCTTTCTAGCATCTCATTATAGGCTGAAGCAGAAAAGACAACGCTCTCGCTTACCTTGACCACCTGTTGCTGCTCAACAAGCATATTCAGCAAATCAGGCTCAGGTAGCTGGTCGCTGGGAGGGGCATAGGGATTTTGAGTGAGGGATTGCAAAAAGGCACTAATCCTGGCTTGTTGAGCCGCAGTGAGTTGTATTTTATGTAAAGTATGGCGAACAGCTAATCCTTCTTCAACCAGAATACCTTCAGCAGCAAGCCTTGACCAAATCGCCGGGGAGTATTTCCCTAGCTTCAGCCGGTTGCCCAACTCCGCTTTAGGCACACCTGAACGAGCCGGAAACCGGCGATGATAATCCTGTAATATAGCAGTTGCTTCTCTGGTCAAGTACTTCCACCCAAGGGGCGTGAAAAGAAGACGAGACTCCCCCTGTCCTATCACTACCACCTTCGCCTGCTGAATGAGCGATTCAAGCGCTGGACGGGCTTCGCTGGCAGGCAGGTCACATTGAGCTAACAGGGCGGGCGGTTCCAAAGGCTGCTTTGCCTCAAGCAATGCCATAATGACATCTTCAACAGTGCCTTCTTGCTTGACCTTCAGGCTTTGAATAATAGACGGCCGAAAACGGCGAAGGCGGCTAGCATGAGAATCAATCACTTTACCGCCACCGAGCGTTTCCATGGGGGAACGGATAATGAAGCGGTCACCCTTTACCAGAGCCACCGGGTTTTTCAGCAACAGTTGCGCCAAGGTAATCTCACCCGGCTCAAGCTTCTCCTTCTCCAGCAGACGAACTTTAGCCATCGTCTCCGCTGCTCCGGTATGAAAGCTAACACTGGCATTATGTAGCAAAGGACGCCGGAGATAGGGAAGCAGGCGAAGCTCTACACTCAACATAGTAGTCGGTGTGAGCCAGCCTGGCCTGGTAAGCACATCACCGCGCTGTAGCTGGGAGGTGGCAATGCCAACCAGATTGGCAGCAACCCTGCTCCCCGGAGCCGCAAAGTCGATATGCTCTTTATGTGTCTGCAACCCCCGCAGACGCGACTTCAGGCCGGGAGGAATGATTTCTACATCCTGGCCGGTAGAAAGTGAGCCATCGATTAATGTTCCGGTGACTATCGTCCCGGCACCGGCGATAGTAAAAATCCGGTCTATTGGCAATCTTGGTCTACCGATATCCTTTTTAGGCTCAGTAGACTCCAGAAGTTTATCGATAGTCGCAACCAGGTCGGTCAGGCCTTCTCCAGTTACCGCGGAGACGGCAATAATGGGGGCTTGAGATAAGCTAGTCGAGCTGATTAGCTCTTCTACTTCCATTTTTACCAGGCTTAAAAACTCCTCATCTACCAAGTCCTTCTTGGTGATGACCACAATCCCTCGTTGCGTTCCAAGTAAGTCCAGAATGGCGAGATGCTCGGTGGTTTGCGGCATCACTCCTTCGTTGGCAGCGACAACAAATAGAGCTAAATCAATCCCGCCCACCCCAGCCAGCATATTGTTAATAAATCGCTCATGCCCGGGAACATCGACAATCCCCACTTCTTGCCCACCAGGCAGCTTTAGCCAGGCAAATCCGAGGTCGATGGTCATACCTCGTTCCTTTTCCTCACGCAATCGGTCGGGGTCCATACCAGTCAGGGCTTTCACCAAAGCCGACTTGCCATGGTCGATGTGCCCAGCAGTACCTAATACAAACATGACAACCCTTTCTTATTGCGAACCCGCCATCGTCTTAATTCTTAATTGGATTAAACAAAGTCCGGTTACGGCACCTACGGCAAAGCCAGCCAACAAGCCAGATATTGCGCCAATCAGGATGACGATGGTTAAGCTGGTCTCGGCTGAGGGTATTGAAGCACCCAGGTAGATAATAGCCAAACCAATTACCCAGCCGGACGAGTTTGCCAGAACCCATCTACTGGCTTTGTCTACATGCCTTCTTAATTCGAGCCACTGGAAAATACCAAAGATTGCACCCAATATCAGCCCTGAGACTGTCGCCAGTAGAACAATCTGGAGGCCTGAAGGTTCAACATTGTTTGATGTCGAAACCTCAGGCAAAAAGAATACCGATGGGAGCATACCTAAAGCCCAGGCAGTTGCCGCCCCCAGAGCAGTAGGAATGAGCCAGTTCCTTGTTTTCATACTTAAGAGTTTTCTTCTCAAGACTAACCACTGGAAGAAACCGGTCACCAATCCTTCAATAATGCCAGCCAGCATCATAATCACAATCACCAGGATACGATAGCCAGTGGTCTGCGATTCACCTATCGAGCCTAAGACTAAGAAACCAACCCCAGCCGCCACTGCGATACCAATAAATTCACCGATGCCACAGGCTATTGTCCAATCCAGCCAGTATTTTTTGTCTGAAGGATTTTTCGACATCGACTTAACCGGGGGTAGCGCTTAAGTTTTTTAGAGTTTGAAGTACAATTTGGTCTTCTTCGGGAAGGACGGAACGCGGGTCGAGGAGCAGGACATTCTCATTGATACGGCCGATAATCGGTACCTCTTCACCTCGCAGCCGTCGAGCTAATGTCTGCGCTGCACTCTTACCTTTTCCAGTGATAGCCACCAACTTCGTTGGCAGGGTACTCCCGGGCAGGCTGCCACCGCCGACCATGCTTTCTCCTTCCGTCACACGAGCCAGCCCATTGAGAGCTTTAGCCCATGTTCTGGCTCGGCGGTCAATCTCTTCCAGTGATGTCGCCATCATGTACCATACCGGGATTTTCTTTACCGCTTCGCCCTTCAAGTAGTGAACCAGGGTAGCCGCTAAACCAGCCAGCCTTACCTTATCAATTCGCACCGCCCTGGCTAATGGGTGTTTCTCCAGTTTGCTAACAAATTGCTTCTCACCTACAATAATACCAGCCTGAGGGCCGCCTACAAGCTTATCTCCGGAGAAAAAGACCAGCCCGGCACCAGCAGCTATACTCTGTTGTACCGTAGGTTCTGGGCTAAGCCCAAAGGCAGCGGTATCCAGGAAACAACCGCTACCCACGTCATCGAATACCGGAATGTTATATTGCCGACCCAGCGTTACCAGTTCCTCAAGGGTGACAGAGTTTGTGAAACCTACTACCTGGAAGTTGCTCGAATGGACCCGCATTAGTGCTGCGGTGCGAGGATTAATCGCCTGTTCATAGTCGGTGACATAAGTGCAGTTAGTCGTGCCTACTTCCACCAGCTTCGCCCCGCTCTGGCGCATTACATCGGGAATGCGAAAGCTGCCACCAATTTCTACCGCCTGACCGCGGGAGACGATTACCTCTTTTTTCCTGGCTAAAGCAGTAAAACCCAGTAGCACAGCGGCGGCATTGTTGTTCACTACCAGTGCTGCCTCAGCGCCGGTTAGCTGACACAAAATCTGCTCGATATGACTATTACGAGAACCTCTGGTTCCGCTTTCAAGGTCAAACTCCAGATTGCAATAACCCTTAGCGGCTGTATCCATAGCGGCGATTGTCTCATGGCTAAGAGGTGCACGGCCCAGATTGGTATGGAGAATTACTCCGGTGGCATTAATAACCGGGCGCAGACTGGGATTCTCCAGCCCGCGCAGTTGAGAACAAATGGCTTCAACTATTTCATCAATAGAGAGAGCCGGATTGCCAGCAGCGATAGAACGGCGCTCAAGCTCCAGGCGCTGCCTAACCAAGCTTACCAGCAACTCATGCGGATAAGCACTCTCGAGCTGCTTGAGCCGTTCCTCTGAGAGCACCCTGTCCACACTGGGAAGACGACGAAAGTCGGTATTCATCAGTATTAGGACTATTCTAGCATATCAAGGCTCGTCTTAAAAACCAACATACAGATTGTCTAACACAACAGTCATTGCGAGGAGTCCCGATGAGTCGGGACGACGAAGCAATCCGTTAATCCCCTGGTAAGACGGATTGCTCTCGCCTGCCAAAGAACTTGTTCGGCGAGCAGGTCGCTTCGCTCGCAATGACAGATGCGACAACCAAAGTAAGCAGGAGCTTGTTTTTGCTTTTTCAAGGCGGAGAATGCTAAAATGCAAGAAGAAGCTGGGGCACAACTTAGCTTCATTATCGAAGGAGATAGATGGAGAAGAGAAAAGAACCACGCCTGACCGAAATGGTTCGTGCGGCTGGTTGAGCTTCCAAGCTGGGTCCGGGTGACCTGGATAATGCTTTATGTGGTTTGACTTTGTTATCTGACCCGAATGTGATTCGCGGGATGGAAAGTCTAGATAATGGCGGCGTCTATAAGTTGACGGAGGAACTGGCTATCATTCAGACGGTTGATTTCTTTACTCCCGTCGTTAATGACCCCTACACGTTTGGCCAGATTGCCGTAGCCAACGCGCTGAGCGATGTCTATACTATGGGTGGCAAGCCGCTGACCGCCATGAATATCGTCTGTTTTCCAGCCCGAACGCTAGATATTTCCATCCTAAAGGATATTCTTAGAGGTGGTGCTGATAAGATGGCTGAGGCGAAGGTGATATTGATTGGTGGGCATAGTGTAGATGATACCGAAATTAAATACGGTCTTTCGGTTACCGGTACCGTGCACCCCAAGCGGCTGATAACTAACTCCGGTGCTAAGATTGGAGATAAACTCATACTTACCAAGCCTCTGGGAACCGGGGTCATAAGTACAGCATTGAAAGCAGGAAAAGCTGATGAGAAAACGATGTCCAGGGTAACCAGGTATATGGTAACTCTGAATAACAAAGCCTCAGAGCTAATGCAGGAGATAGGAGTCCATGCCTGTACTGATATTACCGGTTTCGGCTTCCTGGGTCATACCATCCAGCTAGCTCAGAACAGCCGCGTAGGCATCAACATTGAGAGCGCTTCTGTTCCCTTCTTTCCGGAAGCCGGCGAGTTTGCCCGGCAGGGACTATGCCCGGGTGGCTTACACCACAACCGGGATTTCTACTCTAATGCAGTGAAATTCTCTGACAAGATACCTGCTCATATTCAGAACCTCCTGTTCGACCCTCAAACGTCAGGCGGATTACTAATCTGTCTAGCTCCGACAAAGGCGGAGCGGCTGCTCGGTAGGTTGCGGCAAGCGGGCATAAAGGAGGCAGCTATCATCGGAGAGGTAGTCAGCGAACCGAGGGGTGTGGTTACCGTTAAGTAAGAACCACCACACATAAAGTAACCAGACGCAAAGGAACTGTTCCCAAGATGATAAAAGCAGGGGATATTGTGAAAGTAGTAGTTGCCATGAGTGGTGGAGTTGATTCATCTGTGGCTGCAGCTTTGCTTAAAGAGAAGGGCTACCAGGTGAGCGGTGTAATAATGAAAATATGGGATGGTGAGGCTTTACCTGAGGAGAAAAGGCACCATGGCTGCTATGGCCCCGGTGAAGAAGAGGATATAAAAGATGCCAGAATAGTAGCCCAGACTTTGGGAATTTCATTTCACATCTTTGACCTGAGTCAAGAGTACAGAGCCGAGGTCTTGGATTACTTTTGCCACGAGTACCAATCTGGGAGAACACCTAACCCGTGTCTCAGATGCAACTGTAGGATTAAACTTGGTGCTTTGCTCAAAAAGACTCAGGATAGCGGGATTCAGTTCGATTATTTTGCTACCGGCCATTATGCCCGTGTGGAGTACGATGAGAATAAGCACCGCTTTTTACTCAAAAAGGCTAAAGACTTAAGCAAAGACCAGTCCTACTTTCTTGCCTTTTTATCTCAGCAGCAGCTTGGTCGCTTACTCCTTCCTATCGGCGATTATACAAAGGAAGAGATAAGAAAAATAGCAAGTGATTTTGGACTTGGTATTGATACCAAACCAGACAGTCAGGATTTTGTCGCTGGTGGCTATTCCTCTCTTTTAGAGTCGACGCCGCCAGGACCAATATTGGACAAGGAGGGGCATGTCCTTGGAGAGCACCGAGGAATCCCGTTTTATACCATAGGACAACGCAAGAAGCTGGGCATTTCATCTAGAGAGCCACTTTATGTTACTATGATTGACCCGAAAAGAAATGCTATTATCGTGGGCAGTAAAGAAGAAACTTATCGAGATGAGTTTATCACTTCGGGGCTAAACTGGATAGCCATAGAGGAATTAAAGCAACCAACCAAGGCTAAGGTAAGGATAAGGTATCTTCATAAGGAGGCTGAGGCGATATTAACGCCCGTTAGCGAAACAGATGTTTATGTAAAGTTCGAGGAACCCCAGATGGCAATTACTCCCGGGCAGGCAGCGGTCTTTTACCAGGGAGATATGGTATTAGGTGGAGGAACAATCAAGAAAATAGGAGACCAACAATATGGCTAAAATACTAGCAGTCTGTAAGAGTGAGAAAAAAGGAACAAGAAAGGATGATGTGAAGGAAGGATACCTTCATCAAGATTATGGGCTTACCGATGACGCCCACGCCGACAGTTCCAGCCATCGTCAGGTAAGCCTTATGGCAATTGAAAGCATTAATAAGATGCGCAGTCTAGGCTTTGATGTCGGTCCCGGAGACTTTGCCGAAAACCTCACCACTGAAGAGATAAACTTGGTTGCACTGCCTATTGGCACCGAGCTTGCAATAGGGAAGGAAGCTATTTTAGAGGTCACGCAAATCGGTAAGGAGTGCCACGCCGGTTGCGCTATATTCCGTCAAACAGGCAGGTGTATTATGCCCAAGGAGGGTGTATTTGCACGGGTGGTTCGTGGTGGCACGGTCAGGTCAGGGGACGAAATAAGGGTACGAAAAGATGATGAATGAAGTAAAAACAATCCCCATATTGCGGGTTACCGGGGAAGACAGAAGCAAGATTGAGGATATAGTTGCTAGAGAATTCCCTCTTACCATCATACTGAACAACCAGGAACTGGTGACTCTACTCTGTTCTCCTAAAGATTTAAACTATTTAGCCGTTGGATTTCTTTTCTCCGAAGCTTTGATTAGCAACAAGGATGAAATTAAGAAGATAACGGCTGACGAGCAGAGAGGTGTGGTGCGAGTGGAAACAGAGAACGCTAATACTCTAGCTAATGAACTAGTATTCAAGCGCTTTATTACCTCGGGGTGTGGGAGAGGGGCTTCTTTCTACAGCGCGGCTGATGTTCAGAACCAGGGGAAAGTGGAGTCTCGGACTCAAATATCAGCGAACGAGGTCTTATCTTTAGCAAGAGAATTTCAACATCGCTCTGAGGTCTACCGAACAACTGGCGGCGTCCATAGTGCTGCTTTATGTGATACAAAAGCTATCTTAGTCTTCAGCGAAGACATAGGAAGGCATAATGCCATCGACAAAATCTTCGGGGAATGCATCTTAAAAGATATGCCTACGGATGAGCGGGTAGTAATTACCAGTGGTCGAATCTCTTCGGAGATATTGCTTAAGGTAGCCAAAAGGAACATCCCGATACTTATCTCTATATCGGCACCGACTGACCTGGGAGTGAAACTGGCCAATGATTTGGGCATAACTCTCATCGGTTTTGTCAGGGGCAAGCGGATGAACGCCTATGCCAACGATTGGAGATTAGTGCTTAATAAATAAGAAACAAGACAATCAATTTTGGCAGGCAGAAAACTGATATAACAGTTGCCTAGCCCTTGTCACTGATGTATCATAAGCTCAGTAAAAAGATAAGGTGATATAAACACTTGTTATTGATACTGGTTTTTGCCTTGCTGGGCTTATTTACAGGTAGCTTCCTGAATGTATGCATAGATAGATTGCCTAAGGGACAATCTATCATTAATCCTCCTTCCCATTGCTCCACCTGCAACCATAAACTGGGTATTCTTGACCTCGTTCCCGTGTTTAGCTATCTGTGGCTGCGAGGACACTGCCGCTACTGTAAAGCCTCGATACCTATAAGACTCCCGATTGTAGAAATAACCACCAGTCTTTTGTTTACCTTTTTATACTGGAAATTTGGGCTGGGGCTGGAGTTGGGTATATCTCTGGTCTACGCCTGTTTGTTAACCGTCATTTTCGTTATTGACCTGGAAAACCAATTGGTTTTGGATAAGGTTGTCTATCCCGGCATGGCACTTGCTCTTGCCTTTTCCTTCTTCTGGCCAGGACTCAGAACCTTCTCCTTCTTTTGGCCTGCGATTGACCTGGAAAGTGCCCTATTGGGGGGAGTAATCGGTCTGGCAATTGTAGCACTAATCGCCATCACCTATCCTCCAGGAATGGGGTGGGGAGATGTAAAACTGGCAGCGTTGGTAGGACTAATGACT
>JAZDPB010000006.1:0-5234 GCA_043797985.1 Chloroflexota bacterium | reverse complement strand
ATTGTCTTTGGCTGCTCTGGCTTCTCTTCAAAGCTAACCAGCCTGTTATCTGAGGCTACTTCCAGCACGCCAAGCCTTCCTGCAGCTTGCTCTTTTCTCGCCCGTATCGCAGCTATCGTCACGCTCGCCCTCTTCATCCTGTGATAGGCCACTAGTTGAAGATAGTTCATCTTGTAAATATGGTCACCGGATAGAATCAGAACCTCCTCGATGTTTTCCCTCTTGATTACATCAAGGTTCTGTCGCACCGCGTCGGCCGTGCCGCGGTACCACTCTGCCCCTAGCTTTTGCTGAGCCGGGATACAATATATGAAGTCACCTAACCCCGAACTCGAAATACCCCATCCATCCTGGATATGTCTATGCAACGATTCTGATCGATACTGCGTTAAAACGTATATTCTGCGCAGACCGGAGTTAACGCAATTGCTTAATGTAAAATCAATAAGCCGGAATTTACCCCCGAAGGGAACAGCAGCTTTAGACCGTTCCTTAGTCAGAGGCTGCAATCTCTCGCCTGCCCCACCGGCCATTATTATTCCTAATACCTTATCCACATCTATCACCTCCTTTTGCCGTCACTTTGGGTTGCTTTGAGTGGTGCCATCTGGCACCTTCTCTTCCATATTCAAGTAACTAAAAGGTGTGTTGCCAAAGTAGACTTTGGTATGCGGCCAGGGAATCTCTATACCTTCTTTATCAAAGGCTCTCTTCAGCCTGAGACGCAATTGCCCCATGACATCCCACTGGTGGATGGGTTTGGTCTCACCTAATATCTTGAGCTCAATGCCCGAATTCCCAAGATTGTCAACCCTATTCACTTTTGGCGGTGTCAGAATTACCGGCGCCCACTCAGGGTCTTCAGCCAGTTCCTTGCCGACTCTATCTATTACCGAGATGACATGGTCGAGGTCCTCTCCGTAAGCGACACTCACGTTCATGTTAACTCTCGACCATTCTTTGGTGAAGTTACTGGCGACTCGTATTTCTCCATTCGGTACAACGTGAACAATGCCATCAAGGTCCCGAAGCACTGTTCTCCTCAAGTTTATGTCTTCGACGAGTCCGGCGACATCAGCGATTTTCACTACATCGCCCACCCGGTACTGGTTCTCCAAGATTATGAAGATTCCAGTAACAAGATCTTTCACCAGACTCTGGGCACCGAAGCCGATAGCAATGCCGGCAACACCGAAACCGGCCAGAATCGGGGCGATATTGATTTGCAATTCTAAAAGCAGCATGAACACGGCAATAAAGAGGACTGCTATCTGCCCGGTGCCAACCAGCACCCCGGATAATGTAGCTCCCCTCTTATTGATTTCTTCTTCTGATTCGCCAGCACGGCGAATCAGAGAACTGACCACCAGTTTGGGGACGAACTCGCCCACGGCAACAATCGACCCTACCGTAAGAAGAATTATTAATCCAATACGCCAGCCATGCCCCCCCAGCCAGCCTGTGATTGGGGCTAAGCTAATACCCAGTATCCCAAGGGTCACAAGTGCTGCCAAAAATAGTGCCACTGTGAATACTCCAACTCTGAACAGACTAACCAGGCGACTAGCCACACCAACCTCATGCTTTTTAACCAGCACTTCCCGCAAATACCACTTTATCGTAACGTCAAGTAAAGCCACTACTGTGTAGATACCCAGCAGGCTCAACATGATACCTAGCCCTTGAGAAGCATACCGACGCATGATGGCTTCCATAGGAAAAGAAAGGGTGGCAAGATACACACCAGCTAAGATGAGAACCGCCATGACCGGTTTTTCCATTGCTGATACTATGGCATCGTCCAAAAGCGTCGTTGTTTTTCGTGTTATTCTCTTGACAACCTTTCGTAGAAAGACGTGGACGAGCCAGGCAAGTCCGACAAAAACGCCAAAGATAAGCGAGTAGAGCAGTATCTTCCCTAAAGGCTGTTGTCCTAATGACTGTTCAAACATATTGACTTTGTAACCTCCCGAGTGTGTAGTGTTGCTTGGTACATCCTTTATGAACTGGCCTAGCGAATCAACAAACTGACTATAATCAGTAGCGCAAGCAGGATTGCTGCGATAAGAGAGATGCGCTTCAACTCTGTAATGGCCTGGCGCTGACGGTCAACGCGCTCACCAATCGGTGTCGTCGCCTTGACTTTCACTGCCGGCCTGGACGATATAGGCAGAGGTTGCGTCTGATTAGCTTCTTTTACCACGGAGACTTCTGGATTACGCCGTACCTTATGTTTCATTCTGGCTTTTCGCGATTGTCTGGGCATATGCCTCCTTCGCATAAATCAGATTAAGTAGTCCTTATCTCCTTACCCTTCAACTAGAGCAGGCGTGTATAATGGGTAACAGCAATTCTTTACTTAAGCAGTCTAAGATATATCTACGATTCTAGTCTTTAAGAGGAATGGTGTTGACGACAATCGAAGCCGCCGCCTCAAAGCTCAGATGCTCCGTATTGATAACCAAGTCGTAGTGTATGGGGTTCTCTAACTCAGCATTAAAGTACTTCTTGATAAACTGGTGCCGGCTGCTATCGAAGCGTGCTATTTCCTTCTTCGCGCTCTCTTCGTCTAGCTTCATGTCTTCCATAACCCGCCTCCCCCGTAATTTGAGCGGGGAGACGACCAGGACATGCAAAGCTCCCGGATAGTGTTTCAAGATAAACTGGCTACCACGTCCCCGGATGACAATGGACTCGCTCATAGCCAGTTCCCTGATGATAGACTTCAATCCTTCTAGATAGCGAGTGTCATCCAGAGGCATTTCCCAAGCAGGTAAATACACACCCGTATACTCACCGCTAGGGCCGACACTCGCAGGAGGCATATGTCCCAGTGCTGCTGCAATCCGTCCCAGGAGGCTACCAAGCGGCATTTCTTTTTCTGTCACGTCTCGCTCCTTGCGATTGAGTAGTTCCGCCACCTTGGCGATAATTTCGCGGTCAACATAGTCAGCATGAAGCTTATCAGCAATCAGCCTTCCTATCTCCGGTGCTCCGCTTCCCAACTGACCACGAATTGTTACTACTGGCATATTAAACCTCCTTCTTCATCTCCCCAACAAACGGGCTATTTTTGACATGTCACCTCTTTTCTCACAAATGAGGGGGCTATTACAAAACTGGCTTGGCACCCGGCACCTCTCGTTCAATCGCTTGGGTGGTGCTGACCACTACTGACGCTGCTGCCTCATAGTTAAGATGCTCCGTATTGATAACTAGGTCATAGTGTATCGGGTTTTCCAGTTCAGCCTGAAAATACCTCTTGATAAACTCGCGACGGCTGCTATCAAAGCGCGCTATCTCCTTCTTAGCGGCATCCTCATCTAGATTCATCTCTTTCATAATCCGTTTCACTCGCAACTCAAGCGGCGCTACCACTAGGATGTGGAGAGACCCGGGATAGTCCTTTAAGATGAACTGGCTGCCCCGCCCCCGGACCACTATCGAATTACTTTGCCCCAGTTCCTTAATGACAGACTCTAGTCCTGTCAAGTAATGTGTATCATCCAGAGGTATTTCCAAGGTAGACAAATACGCTCCCTGGTATCCTAGTGGTCCTCCGCTTAGGACACCGTAATGTGCGAAGCTTTCTGCTATCTTCCCCGAAAGACTGCCGGGTGGCGTTTCTTTCATTTCTATGCCTTGCTTTGTCCAGGTAAGCTGCTTAGCCACCTGCTCGATGATTTCACGGTCGACATAATCAATACCGAGCTTATCAGCAATCAGTCTTCCTATCTCCGGTGCCCCACTTCCTAGTTGACCACGAATTGTTACTACTGGCATATTAAACCTCCTTAAGCGTCTAACGTGTTTTCCGTGTTTCTCCCACCTGGACCCTTACCGTATGGGTATAACCTTATTGAGACGGAACATGGGCATCATTTGACGCTTCTTCTGCTGTTGTCGAACTTTCAGGTTGTATTTCCTTCTTTGTTACCACCTCTTCAGCCATCTTTCTGGATGTGG
This sequence comes from Chloroflexota bacterium, assembly GCA_043797985.1. GTDB lineage: Bacteria > Chloroflexota > Dehalococcoidia > Dehalococcoidales > UBA2162 > JAZDPB01. Next base: position 1,268 of record JAZDPB010000006.1, on the reverse strand, counting down.
CATAATAGGTCTCCACCTTTTCTACACTCTTGAGATTCGAGATGACAATCGTAATGTCAATCATCCCCTTATTGATAGGGTAGTCACCATACCTGACCGTAGCTTCCGGAGCCAGGCTACGTAGATGGTCTCCAAGCTGTCTCACCAAGTCTATATTCATTTCCTTCTCCGGTGATGACAGGATATACAGTGCTTTCGCCGCATTTTTAGTCTCACATTTAACCGATAATTCGCTAACAGCCTCATCCATTGCCCTAATTCCCTTTTGAGTCTTAGTTTTATCCCAGGGGAATGTAATCAAGTGTAATGGCGATTTACCATAGCCTATTGCCGTCCATCCAGATATGGTCTGCTTTATGTCTCCGGCATCGAGCATGGTAACTCCAATATGTTTTCTGTTCTTCTCTTCGCCCACACAGAGTAGGCTGTAGAATGGGTCAACAATCAACTTGTTAATATTGGTAATATTCCCTCTTAATGACAGTCCCTTTCCGACATATCTCTGGTTATCGACCAGAAATACTGCATCCGCGGCGTAGTAAATAGAATTAAGGCATACAGCCGTGTTTTGGATGTTTGTTTTCTCTATCTCCTCCTCGTGTTCAAAAGGAAGGACGACCAGAGAATAGACCGGTATCTCCGCGTAACGCTCTTTGATGAGCTTGGCCAGCACAGGCATAGCTCCTGAGCCGGTGCCACCGGCAGCACTGGCGATCAGCAGAAACGCATCCGTCTCGGAAAATCGCCTGGTCTGTCTTATGGTGTCAACAATTTTGAAACCCTCTTCCCTGGCTATCTCAGCTCCCAGTTCACTCCGTTTACCTGTACCATGACCGCCTGTCTTCGCTTCACCGATAACGATTCGCTGCTCGTCGCCGGCTTTTATGGTATATAGCTCTCTCAAAGCGGCAGTATCCGTGTCTACTGCAAAGGCACCGGTAAGTATCTCAATTCCGCGTGAACTATGTGCTCTTCTATCGAGTCTAGCGAACTCATCGGCAATTCTATTGCCACACTGCCCAAAACCAATAACCATGAATTTCATCTCTTTACCTCCTTTCACCTGATGGTGTTCAACCTTTCGAAGTGTTGTCACCTTTGCTAGTTATCGGCCAAGGAGACTCAGTCCAAGACTTATACTTACTGCGCCCATAATGGAGGCAAGCAAGATAATCACCAGGAATAGTCTGAACTCCCACGAGGAGATGATCTTCTTCACTAAAGACGACGGCACAGCTGCCTCAGCTTTGGCAATTGCTTCTTCAGCG